>JBEBHT010000163.1:0-8820 GCA_040081135.1 Lacibacter sp.
GAATATAATTGATGTTCAGGTTTTTTGTTCTGGCAATAAGTTGAGTAACAAGTCCCGACAGAAGTGAAAATACTGCGCCATAAACTGCAGTCAGGATTACAAATAAACTTGTTGGGTCCGAATGAGGCTTGTGGCCGGAAACTTTGAAAAGTGCCAGTGATGTAATTACAAAAATGGAATAGCCAGCTAACACACTTAAAATTTTCCTTATCATGTTTTATAACCTGATGTTGTTGATTAAAGGAATGAAATTTTCTTTGAACTGCAAAGCCCATCAACTCCTGTAATTAAAAAACATCCTTCCCCTCACCCGTAGTAATTAAACTGAATAAACTCTCCTGCATCAACTGACCCCATGCAGTTGAACAACCCCCATAACATTCAAACTGGGGAACCAAACCAATATGCGTAAAACGCACCTGTGTTTTATTATTTATTTCAGCAATTTCAAAAATGATTTTAGTTCCGGTCCATTCATTTTGATGTTCAACAAAACTCAGTTTGCTTTCAGTAACAAGCCACACAATCTTTTCGTTCGGAATAACTTCAACCAGTTTTTGTTTTGAAAAATGAACATCGTTCATACGATAAGTAAACTCATCATTCAGTTTCTCTGTGCCGCCTTCAATTTCTCCCTGCCACCAGCCACGAACATTATTAATGGCATTGAATACTTCTTCCGGGCTTTGGTTCACGAAAAAGGTAGTTGTAAAATTGGCAGCTGCCAATTTCTTTTCATCTTCTGTTTGTGGTTTGTCTTTGCCATTGGGATATCCGGTACCTGTTGCTATAAGACTTTGTAAACTCTTTTGGATATAAGTACTCCATGCGTTTTGACAGACATCATAACATTCATACTCGGGAACTAAACCCACCTGCGTAAAGCGGACTTGTGTTTTATTTTCTTTTTCAGTAATCTCAAAAATAATTTTATTGCCCTTCCATTCATTCTTGTCTTTAGTAAAAATGAAATAGTTGTCCAGCACCAGCCATACTATTTTCCTGTTGGGAATCAATTCCACAATTTTCATTTTGCAGCGATGAGCATCCTGGTAATGATAGCTCCACTCTTCGTTGAGTTTGTCGGTGCTGCCTTCAATTTCTTCACTCCACCATCCACGAACATTGTTGATTGCTTTGAATACTTCTTCCGGACTTTGGTCAACTGAAATACTGGTTGTAAAATCTGTTGCAGACATACGATTTACTTTTGGTGATTATTGTTTGAGTAGCAGAACTACAGGAAGTCAAAGTTATTATTTGAAGATTACTTCAGGGGGTGCAAAATGGACAATCTCACGGGTTGATCCGGACACAATAGTAAAACAGCCAGCTAAGTCAGTCGCTGATGGAAAAAAGAAGCAATACCCGATTCCGAAAACTATTTCTTCATCACACTCACTGCAAACCCACCACCTTTCGCCAGCTTTATAGTCAGCTTTGTTTTATTCGTCACAACAATTTTTTCAATTGTGTATGCTTCCGGGTTTGTTTTCCAGTCTGCATTATCAGCATCACGGTAAATTGTTGCTTCGTATATGGCACCGGGTGTTAAAAAATCAAACGACAAAGAAACCGTTCTGCTTTGTTCATCAGTGATGGCACCAACAAACCAATTCTCCTTTAACTTTTCTTTCCGTGCAATAGTTAAATAATCACCCGGTTCTGCTTCTAAGATCTTTGTATCATCCCAGTCAGTCGCTACATCTTTTATAAACTGAAATGCATCCATATGCGCTTCATAATTTTCAGGAAGATCAGCAGCCATCTGCAAAGGACTGTACATGGTAATATATAAGGCAAGCTGTTTGGCTAAGGTTGTATGCATTTGCCTGTTGGGTGCTGCGGCTGCATAACCACGCATTTTAAAAATACCCGGAGTATAATCCATCGGTCCGCCTATTAAACGTGTAAAAGGTAAAATGGTTTCATGTTCCGGCGGACTTCCTTCAGCAAACGCATTAAATTCATTTCCTCTTCCTGCTTCGCTTGCAACAAAGTTGGGCCATGTTCTGTGCAAACCTGTTGGACGAACAGGCTCATGGATATCAATCATTACATGATGCTTCGCTGCTTTTTGTGCAGAGCGGATATAATGATTCACCATCCATTGTCCGTCATGATGTTCACCACGTGGAATGATTTGTCCAACATATCCTGTTTTTACAGAACCATAACCAAAGCGGTTCATGAATTGAAAAGCTGTATCCATCTGCTGATCATAAGTGGCAGCATCAGCACTTGTTTCATTGTGCATAATCATCTGCACATTTTTCTGTTTGGCATACTGCTGTATTTCTGCAACATTAAAATCAGGATAAGGAGTAACAAAATCAAAATGCTTTCCCTGCCAGTTGCCATACCATGCTTCCCATCCGGTGTTCCATCCCTCAACCAATAAACCTTCAATACCATTCTTTGATGCAAAATCAATATAGCGTTTTACATTCATTGTGTTTGCACTGTGCCTTCCATTAGGAACAGGTAAACCATTTGCTCCAGGTGAATCAGGTTTATCTGTATAATTCCAGCCGCCAAGATTTGTCTGCATTTCCCACCACACACCCATAAACTTCATGGGCTTTATCCACGATGTATTTTCTATAGCTGATGGTTCATTCAAATTCAAAATCATTTTTGAACTGAGAATTTCTGTTGCTTTATCACTGACGATGATGGTGCGCCACGGTGTAACAGCAGGTGTACGTAAGTAGGCTTTATTACCTGCAGCATCAGGAACAAGGTTAGAAGTTAAACTGAATGTTGATCTGTTTACATGCAGTTGCATAGCAGAATAATTGATCAATGCTGCTTCGTGTATGTTGATGTATAATCCATCAGCTGTTTTCATCATCAGTGGCGTTTGCACTGCATATTGATCAGGTACATTCAGTTTCTTATCACCAACAGATACCATGTCTGATTTCCATGCATCCACTTCACTCAGTTTGGAAGTAGTGTACAGCTGTTCATTGGTATCAAAGTCGCCGGGTATCCAGAATGTTTTATGATTACCAGTTAAAGCAAACTCTGTTTGCTCTTCTGCAATAATGAAATAAGTGAGTGATGGTTGTTTGGGAAATTCATAACGAAAACCAACGCCATCATTAAACACACGGAAGATGACATTCAATAAAATCCCTGAAGCAGATTTGTCTTTCAGTTTTACGGTAAGCTCTTTATAGTTATTCCGGATCATGCTTACTTCACCCCAAACAGGTTTCCATGTTTCATCAATTGCAGAAGAATCAACAGAAACGATTGTAAACTTATTGAGCAATGCTTTGGGACTGCTTAATGCAAAGCCAAGCGTTGAAGGTTGAATCACTTTTTTTCCTTTGTATGTAAAGCCGTACAACAGGGTACCTTCAGTTGTATGTTGAATCTTTACTGAAATTGCTTTGTCGGGCGAATTAACAGAAATGTTTTTTTGAGCAAACAAAGAAGCGTTACCCAAACAAAAGAATGTTAAGGCAAGATGGCTGATAAAGGATCGCATGTGTACAATTTTTATAAAGGTCAATATTTTACAGAGAGAACAACTGATTTTTCTGCTGATAGCGGATGATTTTGCGCAGATAAAATTGCTGCAAACGTTTGTGGACTCTGTTTAATGACTGCTGAAAGGTTGATCAGTCAAATAATCAGGGTAGTGGAAATAGTAAACTAGCAGGCATTGCAAAAACAGTTGCATAAAAAAGCAGCCTGGTCACCAGGCTGCTTTTTTATTTTAATTATTCAGAGTGATCAGCTTATTTCAGCGTTCTCATATAATTTATAACAGCCCAGATATCATTCTGATCAGGAATTTTTTTCTTGAAAGATGGCATGTCTTTACGGCCTTCAAATGTTTTATAGAAAAGAGCACCGTCTACCTGCTTTTTAAAATCAGCAGTTGTAAAATCTCCGCATTCTGTATCTAATTGTGCGGCTTTTGTTCCATCACCCTTGCCTTTTTTACCATGGCAGGACTGGCAATGCGTTACATATAATTCTTTACCGGTTGCTATAGAGCTTGCATCAGATTTTACAGGGTTGGCCATTTTCAAATATTTGTCAGGCACAGTCCACGGCTTTGGCTGATAGCTTACAAAAGCCATAAAGAAAAGTGCTGTGCAAATAAGAGAAAACAGTAATACAGTTTTTTTCATTGTTTTTAGTTTAAATGTTTGTTGATTAGAGTAATATATTTCTTCAAAGGTTGTTTAAGGTAAAGTTAATAATCTATTCGTGCTCCTTTTTTAGTCTGAAGAGCTCATAAATAATGAAGAAGTAATGTCCCCATACCGTAGTCATAAGGATGATAAAGGTTACCAGCATCCATATGGGAGGGTGTGCACTCCACAAAGCCCGTGGCTGTTTGATATTTAGGTTAGAAACAGCGATGCCCCATTGCTGCGTAACTTCAGCTTCAATGTTTCCATATTCTTCATTCTCATCCAATCTTGCTAAAATTGTGATATTCCCTTTTTCATCACCCGGCAAGTTTCCCGGCACTTCAATGCTTGCCAATCCTGTTTCGTCTGTTTTTCCTTCACCAATTTTCATTGGTTTGAACATACGTTTTATCATGACAACTAAATCTGTTTCCGGAATAACAGTTTCTGTTCCGGTACTGATATCGACTAATTTTAATTGAACAGAATAAACAGAGTCTTCCTTTACCGGAGTTATTTCAATTCTGCCTCTTTTAAAAGTCAACTCTTCTTCTGCTGCTTCAAATTTTTGATTGCCTTCATAACTTACTTTAAAATGCAGTTTACCATCTGCTGCATTTTTTGCCAGGTCAGCTTTATAATTAAATTCTGCAATGCCGGTCGTTTTATCAGTAAGAGCTTCGCCAATTTTGCTGAATCCTGAATCGGTACCTGCAAAAAACTCAATCTTATAACCTTTCAATTTTGTTATTGCTCCATTTACTTTTGCAGAAAAAGCAACTTTTAAACTGATTGCCTCTGTTTTCTGAACACTTGTAAAATCAATAGAAGGAGAAATAAGAGAGCTTTCTTCAGCTACTGCAGTACTGTCTGTTTGTGAAATAGCCGTTGCAGGTAAAACGAAAAGCAACAGCACAAACAGTGAAGTAAACTGAAGTTTGTTTAGTTTATGCAGTATTGATTGTTTCATCTTTTTTTTCATTGTGTCTGATTTAAGCAGGTTGTACAATTTCTTTTTCCTCTACTTCAGTATCCTCCTCAGTAGCTGTATCAGCAAACTCAGAAACAGGTACTACTGTTACTAATTTTGAAATAAGTGTAAACAGCAGAAAGAATGTTGCGATGCCTGCAAAAGTTAAGGACCATTCAACCCAGGTGGCGGAATAGTTTACAAATTCAGGCCTGGTATCCTGCATTGGTAATAAGGGTGATTCAAGTGTGGGAACAATGATGAGATACCGCTTTACCCAAAGGGCAATAACCATAAAGAATGCTGCAATTGTAATTAAGTTGGGTGTCCGGGTTTTTGGTATTGCTACAATTGAAACGGGAAGAATAATACCTGCAAAGTTGGCAAACAGGAACCACCATCCGTATTCAGATGTACTAAACAATTTACTGAGCACTTCACTATCCCATTTTTCTGAACCAAACCAATCGGTCAAATATTCAGAGAAGGTAAAGTAGCCATATGCTGCACCCAATACCATCATAATATAACCGAGATAAATAAAATGTTTATCAGTAATGTAGCTGTTAAGTTTATACATTTTTCTGTACACCCACATTGCTACAATTAATACACCGGTACCGGAGAAGATGGCAGCTAAAACAAAGTAGGGGCCGAAGATTGTACTGTGCCAGCCCGGTCTTAACGTCATACCAAAAATCCATGATAACACAGAGTGAACAATAATAGCAAGCGGAATAATCATAATTGCCATCAGGTTCATTGAAACAGAAATATGTTTCTTTTGACGTGCAGTACCTCTGTATCCGAGCGAAAGCATAGTGTATAAGCGTTGCTTCCATTTTGGGATATTTAATTTCGCATCTCTGTAAACGGCAAAGTCTTTTATTAATGCGAGATAAAGAAAAATGACACTTCCTGTAAAGTAGGTACTGATGGCAAGCACATCCCAGATAATAGGCGATTGAAGTCTTGGATAAATAAACAGATGATGAAGCCTGTCTAACCTTCCTACACAAAGCAAAATGAATACGGGCCCAATGATTGTTGCCACTACGGTAATCATTTCTGCAATACGGATAATTGGTTTTCGCCATTCTACTTTTAAAATGTGCAGAATTCCTGAAATTACCGCACCTGCATAACTGATGCCAATAAAGAAAATAAAGTTGGCAATATATAAACCCCAAACCACATTATCACGCATGCCCGTTACTGCATGTCCATCAGCAATCTGCAGGTATAACGCATAGCCGCCAACTAAAATCCACAGCAGAAAGAAAATTGTCCAGGCCCATGTTTTCTTGCCAAACTTTTCAATATTTTTTTTCTGATGACTAAAAATTTCCTGCTGGTATGTATTCAGTTTCATCTGTTAATTTTTATTTTACTGTTTGCCACATGTTATTCGCCCAAAAACATTCTTTATCAAATGTGATGTACTGATGTGTTTTCGTTCCTGTTATTCCATGATATCTTTAAAACGTTCTTTTATATTCTCAGGAAGATCTTCATATCCTCTTTCTACGGGAAACTGTCTGTCTTTTGGTGGCAGATAGTATACTCTTGGTTTTGTTCCAAGTTCTTCCATATACCTGTAGGCTGCACGGTCTTTTATTAATTGGGTAAAGCTTAATGTTTCATCACCATTGGTAACAGTGTCTTCGTTCTCATCGCCAAAATAAAACACACCATTAGGGCACGCTTCTACACATGGCGGGAGAAGACCTTCTCTTGCTCTGTCGGGACAGAAATCGCATTTTTCAACAGTACCAACTTTGCCGGGTATTCCTGTTTCAGCAGAATAGGGTAAGTTTTGAACTGTTTCAGGCATTTCAGGCTCATCCCAGTTAAATACACGGGTAGAATAAGGACAGGCAGCCATGCAGAATTTACAACCTATGCAACGATCATTATCGATTAGTACCAGGCCATCCTGTCTTTTGAATGTTGCATCAACAGGGCAAACTTTTACACAGGGAGGATTGTCGCAATGGAAACATTGTTTCGGAAACCAATAGGGAGCTCCTTTATCACTGTCCTTCATCAGCTTTACCGATAACCATTCTTTATCTTCTGTACGGTAATGCCATTTTTGACAGGCAGAAACACATTTCCTTGCATTTTTGCAACGGGAAAGATCAACTACCATTACAAATTTCTTTCCGGCAATACCTTCTCTTGCTTCCAGTTTTGATACAATTGCCATGTGTTCCTGAAAGTTGAGGTATGCTGAATCAACTTCAACAATTTTACCATCAGGAGAAAGGAGCTTTACTTTATCGCCCTGTTTGGGTGTATCTTTTTTTGATGAACAGGAGCAGGCCAAACTGCCACAGGCAACCGAAGCTGTTGCAACAACTGCTGTGGTTTTCAGAAAATTTCTCCTTGATTGATCTGTTTCTTCTTTTTTCATTGCGAATGATTAAATGCGTTCTGCGAAATGATTCAACTGTTTTCTTTTGAAGGATTATCCATCCAGTTGAGTATATCCTTGTTCGTTGCAGTTTGCTTTGCAGCAGCGTCCAGCACTTTTTTATCAACTTCTACAAGTTTGCCGTCGGCTGTGAGCATTTTAATCATCTCTTTTTTTTCACCTCCAAACAAACCACCTGTAAGAAACCAGCGCCGGGATTTATCTCCCTGTTTATTGTTATCTCCCATTGTATCAATTTTTTAAAAATTCCACAACCTTGTAATGTTGAATCCAATCAGGAACTGACCTGCTGTATAATCATTCTGATTAAAAAAGTTATTGCTTTGAGGAACTATTCCGTAATAGTTACCTGCAAACACCTGGAAGGCGTGTGAGCTTGTTGTCATTTCAATACCAAAAGAAACATTTGGCCGGGGATTGTTTGTTGTGTGCTGGGTTAATGGCTGATCAAGTCCTGCAATAATGGCCATTTTATCAGTAACCTTATACTTACCCAATACTGCAATTGCCACATGAGCATTTTTCATCTTTGGCAGAATATTTCCTTTACTGTCAACATAACCTTCTACATTATTGTACCATGAAAGACTTGGTGCAACCTGAACGGAAAATTTATCTGTTACTTTACGGGCAACCATTAACTGATGGAAGAAAGAGAGTCTGTGTACTCCGTATCTGAAGTTGCTTTTATCTCTTCCGTCAATCACCAGGTTTGTAAAGTAGGTAACACTTACAGGCATCTTGCCGGGTGTTTGCTGCAGAATGGCATACTTGGCATTAAAGTCATACTGCATCCGGTCTTTTGTTACACCTGCTCCCACAAATAAATTTTTAACAGGAGCATAGTTTACACCTAACCTTATATTAGATGGAGCAAATAATCCCCAAAGATCTTTTGATCCTTTAACAACAGTTCCAAACCTGTGCTGAATATCAAACTCAAAGGTTCCTTTAATGGGCACCATTACAGTTTGATTATCCATGAGCCATACACTTCCAAATGTATTCTTCACCGGTTTTACTTTCTTTATCACCGGAGCCTCTGTTGAATCCTGGGCTGACAGATTACCGGCTGCAAACATGAGCAGGCAAAGTGTTGCAAGAAACAACGATAGTTTTTTATTATAATTTTTCATCTTCAGTTTTTTAATTGTTATTGGCACCTTGTTTTATCCATGCAAGTATCAGTGCATTATATTCTTTGTTTGCACCTCCTACCGGCATTGGCAAACTGCGTTTGCCACTCATCCATTGAT
>JBEBHT010000546.1:0-1907 GCA_040081135.1 Lacibacter sp.
GTTGATGTTCACACTGTTGAGCATTAATTCAATCGACATCAGCATGGTAACAGGTTACGGCGTGTAAACAAACCGTACATGCCAATGAAGAACAGTGCTGTGCTCACAAACAGGACATGTGTTAAAGGTACTTCGCTCATTTTTCTTCCGGTTTAATTTTGAGAGCAATTACAATACATCCAACCATTGCTGCTAATAATAATATACTCACTACTTCAAAGGGTAAAGAATAACCACCCTGTTCTGTATTCAGCATGGCATTACCAATTCTTGCAACATCAGTATCAAACAATTTATCCGACTGTGTAAATCCGTATTGCTGAATCAGGAAATAGGTAAATGCAAATCCGAACAGTACTGCCAGTATGCCGAAGATGGTTCTTCCCTTTGGTGCTTTCTCCATTTCTTTGCCCGATTGCTGGGTAAGAAAAATTGAAAAGATGATGAGAACAACAATGCCGCCAACATAAACTACAATCTGTACGGCTGCAATAAACTGAACATCCATCCAGAAGTATAACCCGGCAATACCCATTAATGAAAACAGGAGCCAGATAGCCGAACGGAAAATCTTTCTTGTAACAACAGAACAAATTCCCATTGTCAGTACGAAAGCGGAGATAAGATAAAATATGATTTGAGATGCAGTCATGGCCTCATCCTCGGTCCTTCTCCAAAGGAGAAGGAGGCCGGGTTTTTATTTTATTAATTAAACAATAGTTATTAAGCATTTCAACAATTAGGTTTCAATCATCAATCAGCAACAACTTTATATCTACTCAATCTTTTCAATAAGCTGGCTTCGTGCTATGCCAAGCCCTTCCTTTGGAGGGGTTTGGGGAGGCCTTTATTTATTCAACACCTGCACGGATCTTCGATCCGTCGTGGTTTAATTTCTTTGTCAGCTTGCTTCTGTCGTACACACTGTGTTCAAATGTCTGCGCCATTTTAATTGCTCCTGTCGGGCAAGCCTCTACACACAAATTACACATGGTACATAGTTCAAGATGGTACACAAATGTGTCAATTGCTTTTTTCTTCTTTCCTGTTTCAGGATCAACATCAAATTTGGTAACGATCTTGATGGTTGCGTTGGGGCAGGCAAGTTCACAGGCAGTACAACCCGTGCAGGCATGTTCATTATTTTCATCATGAGTCATGACTACTTCGCCTTTGAAACGATCGGCCATTACCAGTGTATCCCTGTTATCAGGATACTGTTCCGTAATGATTTCTTTGTGATGCGTAAAATAATAACCCGTCCGCTTCATGCCGGTAGCGAGTGATTTAAGCGCACCAAAAACATCTTTTATGTAATCTTTTAAGAACATAAGCCCCTGACCCCTGAAGGGGAATTATTTTCGCTGTTAATAATATTTCTTTTCTTCATTTTCTAATTATGCCTGATTGAAAAATATCAGACTCTTGCCTTACTCCCCTTTAGGGGTTGGGGGCTAAAAATGCCAACCTAATATAGCGAGCACCGTTGTCAGTAATAAATTGAACATACTGATTGGTAACAAATATTTCCATTCAAGTGTCAGTAACTGATCAATACGTAAGCGGGGGAATGTCCACCGGAACCACATGATCAAAAATATCAGGAAGAACGTTTTTCCAAAGAACCAGATACTCGAAGGAATATAATCCATCACATGATTAAATCCTTCCCAATGTCCAATATGAAACGGCATCCAGCCACCAAGAAATAAGGTAGCACCAATGGCACACACAATAAATACATTGATATATTCTGCCAGGAAGAACAAAGCGAACTTCATTCCTGAATATTCTGTATGAAAACCTGCTGTTAATTCTGATTCAGCTTCAGCTAAATCAAATGGTGCACGGTTTGTTTCGGCAGTAACAGCAATAATGAAAATGATAAATGCAACCCACATTGGCAG
>JBEBHT010000547.1:0-1905 GCA_040081135.1 Lacibacter sp.
GATGGTTTCATTGCTGCCATCTTTATGATTCAATACCAATTGCAATGCCTTGCCCGGAGTGAAAGTAATCAGCCCTTCCACATCAATGATATCATCTTCTAAAATCTTATCGTAATCTTCTTTGTTAGCAAAGGTTAATGCCAGCATTCCCTGTTTCTTTAAATTGGTTTCGTGAATACGTGCAAATGATTTCACCAACACCACACGAACACCTAAATGACGTGGTTCCATGGCCGCATGTTCTCTGGAAGAACCTTCACCATAGTTTTCATCGCCCACAACGATTGTTCCAATACCGGCAGCTTTGTAAGCTCTCTGAGTATTTGGAACAGTTCCGTATTCACCTGTCAGTTGATTCTTTACACTGTCTGTTTTTTCATTGAAGAAATTGGTTGCGCCGATTAACAGGTTGTTGCTGATATTGTCAAGATGACCACGGAATTTTAACCACGGACCTGCCATAGAAATATGATCAGTTGTACATTTTCCTTTTGCTTTGATGAGCAGTTTCAATCCTTTGAGATCAATACCTTCCCATGCAGCAAATGGATATAATAACTGTAAGCGTTTGCTGTCAGCTTTTACATCAAGCTGTACTTTGCTTCCATCTGCTGCGGGTGCCTGGTAGCCTGCATCTTCAACCGCAAATCCTTTTGTTGGTAATTCATCACCACTTGGAGGATCGAGTTTTACCTGTTCCCCTTTTTCATTGGTTAATGTGTCAGTAATGGGGTTGAAGGTAAGATCGCCTGCAATAGCTAATGCTGTTACTAATTCCGGACTCGCAACAAATGCCAGTGTATTTGGATTGCCATCGGCTCTTTTTGCAAAGTTTCTGTTGAATGAATGAACGATGGTATTACGTTCTGCTTTTTCTGCACCAACTCTGTCCCACATACCAATACAGGGACCGCAGGCATTGGCAAATACAGTAGCGCCAATTTTTTCAAACGTTTCTAAGAAACCATCTCTTTCAATAGTATAACGTACCAGTTCACTGCCGGGAGTAATGGTAAATTCAGATTTTAGTTTCAATCCTTTTGTACTTACCTGCTCTGCTAAACTAACTGCACGACTGATATCTTCATAAGATGAGTTGGTACAGCTGCCAATTAATCCCACTTCAATTTTTGTGGGCCAGCCATTTTTTGCAGCGGCTTCTTTCATTTGTGAAATTGGAGTAGCTAAATCTGGGGTAAACGGTCCGTTTAAATGCGGCTCCAGTTCAGTGAGATTAATTTCAATTACACGGTCGAAATATTTTTCAGGATTTGCATATACTTCTGCATCACCTGTTAAGTATTCTTTGATTTTGTCAGCTGCTTCTGCAACTTCTGCACGGCCGGTTGCCTTCAGGTAGCGTGCCATACTTTCATCATAACCGAAAGTAGAAGTGGTTGCACCAATTTCAGCACCCATATTACAGATAGTGCCTTTACCCGTTCCGCTCATGGAAGTTGCACCTTCACCAAAATATTCAACAATAGCGTTTGTACCACCTTTTACAGTTAAAACACCAGCTACTTTTAAGATCACATCTTTAGGAGCGGTCCAACCATTTAATTTACCGGTCAATTTTACACCGATCAATTTTGGCATCAACAGTTCCCAGCTTAACCCTGCCATTACATCGCAGGCATCAGCACCACCAACACCAATGGCGATCATTCCCAAACCACCTGCATTTACGGTGTGTGAATCGGTTCCAATCATCATTCCACCCGGGAAGGCATAATTTTCCAGTACTACCTGGTGAATGATTCCGGCTCCGGGTTTCCAGAAACCGATACCATATTTGTTAGAGATGGAGGATAAGAAATTGTATACTTCTTCATTATCAGTAACTGCTTTTACGAGGTCCTGTTTACCTTCTGTTTTGGCTACAATCAGGTGATCGCAATGAAC
>JBEBHT010000164.1:0-8772 GCA_040081135.1 Lacibacter sp.
ATCTTTTTCAATCCAATTTAATTATGTTCACTAATCGTTTAATCACCCTCACCCGCCCAGGAGCATATTTGCTCGCACTGATTTTAATCTTCTTTTTGTTTACTCCTGCTAAAGGACAAAATGTAGCAAAACCAATTGCCTCATGGCTGGAAGCGCACAGGCCTATTGCCGATTTTGTGCCTGTTTCGCTGTTTCAGGAGGCCGCAGAAAGCACTGGTTTTCAGCAGATTGCACAAAACTCGCAGGTATTGGAGCTGGACGACAAAGCAATTACCGCTTTGCAGCTGGCGCCTCCATCGGCACTTCAGTTTTCTATCCCGACTGCAGACGGAGCAACCCTAGAACTCGAATTAATTCAGGTGGAAATTCTTGGCGCCGACTTTTTTGTCAGCACCAACACACAGGAGCAGGTAGCCTATAAACCTGCTGTCCATTACCGCGGTATTGTGCGCGGAAATCCGCAATCCATTGCCTGTATCAGCCTCAGCAACGAGGGCGTCATGGGAATGGTTTCGGACGAAAATGGCGTCTTTGAGCTCGGCCAATTGGAGGATGGCTCCGGTCGATACCTCTACTACCCTACCCAGCAGCTACAGGCGCTGTCGCCCAATCATTGCTTTGCGGAAGAGGAATCTTTGTTCCCCTCCAATGACGATGCCCCTGCCGCTGGAGATCGCGGCGTTGGGTGCAAAACCGTCCAGGTGTATTTTGAGTGCGATTACAAATTATACACGGACAAGGGTTCCAACACCACCACGGTTAGCAATTATGTAACCGGACTTTTCAATCAAATTGCAACGCTTTATGCCAATGAAAATGTGGGCATTGCAATTTCCCAGATTTATGTCTGGACGAGTTCTGATCCTTATGTTGGGTACAGCAGCACCAGTGCGGTACTCAATGCCTTTCGGCAAACCCGTGGAAGCACGTTTAACGGCAACCTGGCGCATCTACTCACTACCAGAAGTCTGGGTGGGGGCATTGCGTATGTGGATGTGCTCTGCGTCAAGCAATATGCCTTTGGCGTCAGTTCCATCAACACTTCCTACCAAAATGTGCCAACCTACTCCTGGTCGGTAGAAGTGGTCACCCATGAATTGGGACATAATCTGGGTTCCTGGCATACGCAATCCTGCAACTGGCCTGGTGGCGCGCTTGACAACTGTGTGAGTCCTGAGGGCTCCTGCGCACCTGGTCCCACTCCGGTCAATGGCGGCACTATCATGAGCTATTGCCACCTCACCGGACATGGCATCAATTTCACTAAAGGTTTCGGGCCATCACCTGGTGGAAGAATCCGCGACAAAGTATTGAGTGCCACTTGTGTAACACAGTCTGGAACGGTTCCTGGTGGCCTCAGCACCGCAAATATCACCGCAAATTCAGCTACCTTAAACTGGAATCCGGTTCAGGGTGCTACTAGCTACACCGTACAGTACAAATTGAGCAGTGCCGGATCCTGGATCCTTGCTGGCAATAGCAGCAGCGCAACGTTCAACTTGACTGGATTGGTGAATAACAGTGCCTATCAATGGCAGGTAAAAACGGATTGTTCCAACTATTCGGTGACGGCTTCCTTTACAACGGGCACTGGTGGCGGTGGTGGCGGAATATCACCATATTTATTTGTATAAAATGTTTCTTTCTTATTCCAGTCAGTAAGCGTTAATGCTTCAACAATCTTTTTCTTTTTGTCTTTGACAATCACAACACATTCACCATTATTGTCTGCAATTGTGAGATAATATCCTTTTTCATTTGGAGTAAGCTGCTCCTTTGCCGGACTGATAACTGCCAGTGTTTCTACCGGAGGAGGAGGGGGTGGCGGAGTGGTGGTTGTAGTGCCGTACTTTTTCTCCAAAGTTTCTTTTTGTTTCGGATCATTCAGATCATAGGTTTCAACTGTGCCGTTTTTTAACCTGATACTTACTGTGTTTTTCCCATCCTTCTTTGTTACATCAACTGTTTCAATGTCATTACTGTTGATCGTTGTCCATTTTTGCTTTGAAGGAGCAGCAGGGGGCGGTGGCGGTGGTTTTAATTCACCATACTTTTTTTCAAATGCTGCTTTCTGTTTTGCATCATTCAGATCATAATTTTCAACAGTCCCATCTTTCAGTACAATCCTAATATTATTTTTTCCATTCTCTTTCGTTACATCAACAGAACTGATATTATCTGTCGGAACAGTATCAGTTAATATAGCTGTCGGTTGCAAAAACTCTTGCTTTCTTTCCTGCAGTTTCACTTCCCTGAAAGCAAGTAATAACACTGCTATCAGCGGCAGCACAAATAAGAAACGGATGATCTGCACCCGTGCAGATTTCATTTTGTTCATCATGGCAATACGATTTTTTAAAGATGAGAAATTAAATTTTGGAGTAATACTGTACTGGCTGTTACCAACCACTTTAAGCAGCAGGTACTGGTATTGTTTTTTATCCAACCCTTCTTCCAGTACTTTATGATCAGCAATAAATTCAAGGTTTTGACGGATGGCTTTACGCAGCAACCAGGCAACAGGATTAAACCATAATATAATACATAAAAGTTCAGCCAATAAAATATCAATACTGTGCTTTTGCTTTACATGTACAAACTCGTGACGGATAATTTCCTTCAGCTCGGCTTCTGTATGCTGCTCTTTATTAATATAAATAGCATCATGAAAAGAAAAGGGGACGATTGATTCATTGATATGGTACAGCTTAACTTCACCGCTGTTGAGCAGAGTTGCTTTTGTTTTAATTCGATTTAATGATACCAACTGCAGCAGCACACGAATACCCATGATCAAAACGCCTGAGGTGAAAACGGCCAGCATAATTGTTCCTGCATTCCAGAAAGCTTCCTGTTGTTCTATTAGTTGGATCTGCTGCAAGGACGGAATGATCTGTATAAGATTGTTTTGTTGCAATTCATGCCTGAACAGGAAATCAGTAATATTCATGAATGGTATGAAAAAACATAAAAGGCTGTACCCAACCAGGTACCACCTGTTCCAGTTATAAAAAGTTAAACGGCGCAATACCAGTTGGTAAAATAAAAACACAACTGCAAGTGCAATGGAAACTTTTAAAAGATAGTCTATGATAAAAGGCATAAAATCAATTTGAAGGCCTCACCCTCGTTCCCTCTCCAAAGGAGAGGGAGGCCAGGCTGTTATTTAATAATTTAGGTTTATTTGAACCATTCAGCTAATCAACTATTATCAGCTCTTCTTACATCCTACTTCTTCCCTTCAATCATCTCTACAATTTCTTTCAGCTCATGAGGCGATAATTTCTTTTGTTCTACAAAAAAATTCACCAGCTCTTTATAAGAATTTTCAAAATATTCTTTTACAAATCCATTCATGAATTTCTTTTTGTACTCTTCTTCTGTAATAGCGGGCTTGTATAAATATGCATTGCCCACCAGCCTGCTGCTAAGAAATCCTTTTTTTTCAAGATTCTTTACTGTTGAAGCAAGTGTTGTGTAAGGAATATCTATATCAAGGTTATCTAAAAAGGCTTTTACATTGCCTTCACCATTTCGCCATACAGCCTGCATCGCTTCTTCTTCCTGTTGTGTGAGTTTCTCTAACATATCTACGAATTTTTCGTAAATCTACGAAAATATCGTAATCAACCAAATTTATTTTCTTTTTTGTTTGTTAGCGGATAGTTATTGTGGCAAAAGAAAACCCCGGCTATTGGCCGGGGCAATACGTTATGCTTAGAAAAAGTTTATTTCTCACATACTTCTTTCAGGCTTTGTAAACCTTCTTCAAACTGCTTACACAGTTGTTTATTAAGATAAGGTCCCATTAGCCGGGCAATTGGAAAAGGCAAATCTCCCGTGTTGCGCCAAACAGTTCTGGTACCATCTGTTGTTTCTGTAAAATCCCATGCGTCCATTGCTTGGGCTTTCCATGGCTTAATAAATTGAAGGTCGAAATTCACAGCTTTCCCTGTTGCAGTTGAGCGAATGGTTAAATGTCCTTCGCCCACTTTTCTCCCATTCCAGTGATACTTATGTCCGATATGCCCGGGTTCGCCACTGATGGTTGACAAGGCTTCAGGATCCTGCTTCTGCCAGGGATTCCATTCTTTGTAATAATTGAGGTTGGCTACTTTATTATAAATTTCAGCTGCCGGGCGCTGAATAATAACTGTTTTTTCAATCAAGTACTTCCCCGGCAATATTGCTGCAACGAGCAATAGAAAGGCAATGATGCCGAGAATGACATAAAGAATGATCATGGTTGCGGGTTTTGCTGATAAAGATAATGAATCGATGTTTTGTGATTGTGGGTCTTGTCCAATACCTTTGCGCTTCGAAAAATTCTATTCACTTAATAAATCTTTTTTCATGAAAGTAACTGTTGTAGGTGCCGGTGCCGTAGGAGCAACCTGTGCTGATAATATTGCCCGTAAAGAATTGTGTTCGGAAGTGGTTTTGCTTGATATCAAGGAAGGTGTTGCAGAAGGTAAAGCACAGGATATGATGCAAACTGCTACACTTCTCGGTTTTGATACCAAGATCACCGGCAGCACAAATGACTATTCAAAAACAGCCGGCAGTGATGTGGTTGTAATTACTTCAGGTTTACCAAGAAAGCCGGGAATGACACGTGAAGAACTGATTGGTGTAAATGCAGGCATTGTAAAAAATGTATGCGAACAGGTTCTTAAATTTTCACCTGATGCAATTATTGTTATTGTAAGTAACCCGATGGATACAATGACTTATCATGCGCTCAAGTCTACAGGCTTACCCAAAAACAGGATCATTGGTATGGGTGGTACACTAGACAGCAGCCGTTTCAAATACCAGATCAGTCAGCACCTGCATTGCAGCCCTTCAGATTTGAGTGGTGTTGTAATTGGTGGTCATGGCGATACAACAATGATTCCGCTGATCCGTCACGCTTCATGGAACAGTGTTCCTGTAACAGATTTCTTAACTCAGGAGCAGCAGGATAAAATTGTAAAAGACACAATGGTTGGTGGTGCTACCCTTACCGGTCTTTTAGGAACATCTGCCTGGTATGCACCGGGTGCAGCTGTTGCCAAATTAGTTGAATCCATTTTAAGAGATGAAAAGAAACTCCGCACCTGCAGTGTTATGCTTGAAGGTGAATATGGTCAAACTGATATTTGCCTTGGTGTTCCGGTGGTGATTGGCAATACAGGGTGGGAAAAAATTGTTGACCTGAAACTCTCTGAAGATGAACAGTCTTCCTTTAACAAAAGTGCAGATGCTGTGAGAAGTATGAATGATGTATTGAAGACTTTATAATACAGAACCTGATAAATGAAAGCCGTTTCAAAACTGAAACGGCTTTTTTATGACTGTTATTCTGAAATTTATCACAGCTCTTGCAGTTTATGAGAAAAATTAATATTTTTATCCGCACACTTAATTACAGTATCTTTAATATCCATAGTAAAGTTAAACCTGAGTCTGAAAGACGAAATCCGCCCAATTATCTGCTAAAGAACCACCAATTCCGTTGAAGCCTAAACTCAGTTTTTATTATTAAACCGTTACTATGTATTCTAAAAAATCTTTTTTTATTGCTGTTCTTTTTTCTGGGCTTACCTTTTTTGCAGTAACTGCAATGGCTCAGGAGCCTACAACCCTGCATAATCCGAAAGTTGACCTAAGCCTCAGCCCGGTTCATAACAGGAATATCAGCCCGGAGCATAATCCCGGCATCAATCCAAAAACAAACTGGAACATTAACCCGGCATATAATAAGGCAATTAATCCTGCTGAAAATAACAGGATCAATCCAAAAACAAACAAAGAACTCAACCCACTAAATAATCAGCTGCTGAATCCAATGCTGTATAAAAACCTCAATCCAAAAAATGCTACCTGGAGAGGTTTGTATTTATACGATGGAAAAGATAACCTGATTGGTTATATCACCAAGCCAATGAAAGATGTCTTGATCTGTTTTGATATAAAGGGCGAATGGACCTGCTACTATGTACTCACTCCTGAAGGGACATATAATCATTTTGAAAAAAGCGGTGAGTGGACGGGAAACTATCTCTGTTCTGATTCAAATACCGGTTATAATGTATTTAACAAAGAGGGGAACTGGACCGGAGCTCATGTGAAATAATATTCATCTCTATCTTAATTGTTTTGCCCATTGCTGCGCAAGCGCAGCAATTTTATTTACATCCTGTTGTTCCATGCATTTGAAATGTTTTTTCGGGCATTTATCATGACCAATTTTTGAACAGGGCCTGCAACCCAGATCAGTAATTTCAAATTGCGAAGCAGGAACAGGATTGTTTCCATAATAAGGAGTCATACCAAATACAGGAACTGTGTTTCCCCAAACACTGATGATTGGTTTTTTGAACGCAGCAGCAATATGCATCAGCCCGGTATCATGTGTAATAATGAGTTTTGCTTTACGAACAAGATCAGCACTTTCATTAATTGAAAACTTACCGCAGGCATTGTAAATTTTTATGTTGTCAACAGTTGTAATCTCATCTCCAACTGCTCTGTCTTCTGGTCCGCCGAGCAATACAATGGGATGATCGAGTAACGTACACAGCTCTTTTAATTTATGTACAGGTAATTTTTTTGTTGCATGCGCTGCACCAATCACAATGCCGACATAGCCCAGTGAATGAGCATGCGGTAAATCCTTTTGCTGAATCTCTTCTTCTTTCGGAATAAAATAATCTAACCCTTTTCCATCGTTTGTTACAGCAAACGTTTTTACTGTATCGAGGTACCGGTCAACAATATGAAGGGCCGGCATGCGGTTGATCTTAAGATTTGTAAGCAACCACTTTTGAATATTCAGTTTATTGAAGGAGAAGGCTTTAACTTTCAGTTCTTTTTTAATCTTCAGCGTACGCAGGTTGTGATGAAGATCAATGATGTAATCATAGTTTTCTTCTCTCAATTCATGCATCAGCAAATCAAGATTGTCCTGCAGATAATAGAACTTATCAATATATGGATTCGATGCAATGACCTTATGAAAACTGAACTTGGTGAGATAGTGAATTTCAGTATCAGGAACCTGCTGCTTCAAACAACGTACAACAGGAGTAGTTAATACGATGTCACCAATAGATGAAAAACGGATGATGAGAAATTTAAGCCCCCTCCGCCCCCTAAAGGGGGAACTTGCAACTGCTTCTATATTTGCTGACGCATTACTCATATGGTATTTTATTATTCCCCTTCAGGCCTGCCCGACATTCAGGCGGGGGTTAGGGGCATTTAAGGAAGCATCTCCTCTCCTTCTATATAATTCAAATCCTTATGAAAAGTTTCTTCTGTAAAATAAGCAGCTACCAGTGTAATTGCAATAACAACAACTCCTGTAACAATTCCGCTTTTTGTTAAGCTCCACCCCCATGATTTCTGAAATAGGTTCAGGAACATTAAATTAATCAGTGGTAATGCACCACGAACCATATTGGGAATTGTAGTGGCAGCTGTTGCACGCAGGTTGGTTCCAAACTGTTCGGCACCCATTGTTACAAAGATGGCCCAGAACCCTGTACTGAAACCAAGCAATGCACAGATGGCATACATAGCAAAATCAGAATTATTCAAAGGCGAAAAGAACAGTGCCACAGAAATAATTGTCAACCCATAGAAAAGATACAATGCTTTTTTCCTGCTCTTGAAATACTGGCTTACAAAACCAATCAGGATATCGCCAATGGCAATGGCTGCATACGCAAACATAATTGCCCTTCCGCTTTCAACCTGTGTATCACCATAAAAATCTTTGGCGAAACGGTTACTGAGATTTACTAAAATTCCAATTACATACCAGGTAGGTAAGCCAATTAATATTGCAAGAATATATTTTCTGAAACGTGTTGCATTATTAAAGAACATAAACACATTTCCCCGGCTTACTTTGGTTTGCTTTACTTCTTTAAACATACCACTTTCTGCAACACTTACCCGAAGCAATAACAACATAATTCCTAAGCCACCACCAATTTTATAACACAAACGCCAGTCATGATCTGTAACCTGGAAAATAAAATAAGCGAATACAGCTCCAAACAATCCGATACCTGCAACAAGTGATGTACCGATTCCTCTTTTGTTTTTTGGAAGCAATTCACTTACCAATGTAATACCTGCACCTAACTCACCGGCGAGCCCGATGCCTGCAACAAATCTTGCGTACGCATACTGATCAACTGTTGTAACATAACCTGTAACAAAATTGGCTACAGAGTATAAAAGAATAGAGCCAAACAAAACGCTTAGCCTTCCTTTTTTATCGCCGATTGTACCCCATAAAATTCCACCGATTAATAAACCCACCATTTGCCAGTTGATGATCTTTGTGCTGGCTGCAATCATAGCAAGTGAATTGTCTTTACTGATGCCAATACCAACAAGACTCGGCTCTCTTACAATGGTGAACAGCAGCAGATCATAAATATCTACAAAGTAGCCAAGTGCTGCTACGATTACTGCCAGTGAAAAAACAGAAGTTGAATTACGGGAATTCATTGCGTTTATGATTCAGATTTGCTTTTTGGCTTCTGTGCTTTTTTGCCAAAAATGAATTGCCATATTACAGGAGCAGTGGTAACTGCAATAATAATAATAACGATCAGCTCAAGCTTATCCTTTAATTCAATACCAAACTGATTCTTTACCCATATCTGTAAAAAATGACCTGCAAAAATCATGGTAATCACCCATGCAACGCAACCAACAATGTTGTAATACATGAACTTCTTCTTATCCATTTCAACAATACCTGCAATGATG
>JBEBHT010000165.1:0-8717 GCA_040081135.1 Lacibacter sp.
CCCTTAATCGCAGCTATTTTGATGCCATCGAGCTCCATTACCATAATCTTGTTCTCATTCGGAGCATCAACCTTATCAGCTAAGTTTTTAAAGCTGAAATAGCCAAAAAACTGACTAAAGTCATAAGAATTTGACAGGAATCAACTATTTGTCTGATTTCTGTCAGCCTCAATTAGGGTGGCGAAAAATATTTTTACAGGATAAAAGAAAGTCTATATGAGTGTTATAATACTATTACTTATTGCCAGTGTATCTGTGGCATCGTTGTTTTTGGCGGCTTTCTTATGGAGCGTTAAAAACGGTCAGTACGATGACCAGGTATCTCCTCCTTTGAGAATGCTTTTCGACAATCCTGTAACAGAAAAAGAAACCGCTTCTCCAAACTCAGTAAACCAGAACTCAAAACCATAATAATCAAACAGGAAGTTATGCAATTAGAAAAGTTTAACTACGACAACAAGATCGTAAAGTACTTCGCCATTGCCACAGCCGCTTGGGGTATTGTCGGCATGCTCGTTGGATTGCTGGTAGCCATTCAATTTTATTTCCCGGCTATCTCATTCAACTATCCCGGTACTACTTTCGGTCGTCTTCGGCCCATTCACACAAATGCCATCATTTTTGCTTTTGTTGGCAACAGTATGTTCATGGGAATTTATTATTCTCTGCAACGCCTCACCAAAGCACGCATGTTCAACGACAAATTAAGTTGGATTCACTTTTGGGGATGGCAGTTAATTATTTTACTGGCAGCAGTTACTTTATTTTTCGGTTTTACTACCGGTAAAGAGTATGCTGAACTTGAATGGCCAATTGACATCCTTATTACTTTAATATGGGTAGTATTTGGCATTAACATGTTTGGTACATTAATTAAAAGAAGAGAAAGCCATATTTATGTTGCCATCTGGTTTTTTATAGCCACATGGATAACAGTAGCGATGCTGCATATTGTAAACTCATTTGAACTTCCATTTTCCTGGATAAAAAGTTATAGTTTTTATGCCGGTGTTCAGGATGCATTGGTACAGTGGTGGTACGGTCATAATGCCGTGGCCTTCTTCCTTACCACGCCTATTCTTGGTTTAATGTATTATTTCCTGCCAAAAGCAGCGAACCGTCCGGTATATTCTTATCGTTTATCCATTATTCACTTCTGGGCACTCATCTTCCTCTATATCTGGGCAGGCCCTCACCATTTAATTTATACTGCATTGCCTGATTGGGCACAATCGCTCGGTACTGTATTCAGTGTAATGCTGATTGCACCAAGCTGGGGTGGTATGCTGAATGGTTTATTCACTCTTCGTGGAGCATGGGATAAAGTGCGTGAAGAGCCTGTATTGAAATTCTTTGTGGTTGCTGTTACCTGTTATGGTATGAGCACATTTGAAGGACCCATGATGAGCTTGAAAAGTGTAAATGCTATTGCACACTTTACTGACTGGATTGTAGGACACGTTCATATCGGTGGCTTAGGCTGGAATGGCTTTATGGCATTTGGTATGCTCTATTATTTAGTTCCAAAAATGTGGGGCACTACACTGTATTCAAAAAAATTAGCTACCAATCACTTCTGGTTAGGAACAATTGGTATTGTAGTATACGCTATTCCTCTTTACTGGGCCGGTTTTGCACAGGCCGATATGTGGAAACAATTCACCGATGAAGGACAGTTGAAGTTCCAGTTTCTTGAAACTGTAACTAACATTATTCCTATGTACATCATGAGAAGTATTGGCGGTGCACTGTACTTAACAGGAGCCATCATGATGGTGTACAATTTAATCAAAACTGCAAAACAGGGAAGCTTTGTTGCTAATGAAGAAGCAGAAGCAGCACCAATAGTAAAAGCTGATGCACATAAAAAAGAATACTGGCACAGATGGATTGAGAGAAGACCTGTAATGATGCTTGTTATCAGTTTAGTTGTTGTGGCCATTGGTGGTTTAATTGAGATTGTTCCAACCTTCTTAATCAAATCAAATATCCCAACAATTACAAGTGTAAAACCATATACTCCACTTGAATTGCAGGGTCGTGATATTTATATCCGGGAAGGTTGTTATACCTGTCACTCACAAATGGTTCGTCCGTTCCGTGATGAAGTAGTGAGATATGGAGAATACTCTAAAGCAGGTGAATTTGTTTACGATCATCCATTCCAGTGGGGCAGTAAACGTACAGGACCAGATCTTGCACGTGAAGGTGTTGGCAGGCTTAAAAAATCAGATGCATGGCACTATAATCACATGGAAGATCCACGTTCGATATCACCGGGATCAATTATGCCAAATTTCCCATGGCTTCTTGAAAACGATATTGATACAGCCATTACACCTGCAAAAATCAGAGCAATGCAAACATTGGGTGTTCCTTATCCTGAGGGCTATGATAAAATTGCCAATAAGGATCTCATGACACAGGCAAACGGTATCAGGATCAGTTTAAAAATTGACAAGATTCAAACTCCTGCCAATAAAGAAATTATTGCATTAATTGCTTACCTGCAAAGGTTAGGTAAGGATATTACTGCTGATAAGAAACCTGCAACAGCTTCAAACTAAATGCTCACCGAAAAAAGTAAGAAATGAAATTCATTAATTATCTGGAAAAAATAAGTAACGTAAGCATTTACGGATTAACCTCTTTTCTCATCTTTTTTGTTTTCTTCTGTGTAATGATTATATGGCTTGCCAGAACAGATAAAAAAGAACTGAATGAGATCAGCCGCATTCCATTAGATAACTAAATAAATCAAAGCAAGATGTTAAACATAAAAAAATATCTTTCACTTACAGGAGTATACAGGGTTATGCTATCCTTTGTTTTCCTGTTTACAACTATTGCTGTAACTGCACAGCAAACTGCAACAGTTCCTGATGCAGCACCAAAATCAATCTGGAGCAATCCAATGGCAATTACAATGCTGGCAATTATTCTTGTACTGTTACTTGTAATTGCATTGCTGGCAAATGTTGTACTTGGTACTGCAAAATGGCACAGCACAAAACTGAAAAGCAATTCAGTAAAAACAATTGTGGGTTTAATTGCCTTCTTATCGCCAGCTATCGGTCTTGCACAGAATGCTGCAACCACTGCACCGGCTGCACCTGCATCAATTGCAGGGTTAACTCCTCTTACATTTTACTTGCTGGCTTCAGTAATTGCAATTGAGCTGATTGTTATAATTGTAATGGGATTATTTGTAAGAAATTTCCTGGTGAAGGAAAATGCTTTTGCAGCAGTTGCTGCCGATGGTACAACTGTAAGCAAACCTTCCGGCAGCTTCAGCACATGGTGGGATAAAATCAACAGCTTCAGACCGGCAGATCAGGAATCAAAAATTGATCTGGGCCATGATTATGATGGCATTCGTGAACTGGATAATAAATTACCCGGCTGGTGGTTATATGGATTTTACCTGACCATTATTATAGGTGTAATTTATCTGTACCGTTATCATATTTCAGAAACAGCACCTTTAAGCAAACAGGAATTTGATATTGCGTGGCAGCGTGGTGAAGAACAGAAAGCTGCCTTCCTTGCCAAATCTGCCAATAATGTTGATGAAAACACTGTTGTTCTCCTAACAGAACCCGCAGCATTAGCATCAGCTAAAGAAATTTTTTCGAAAAGATGCTTTACATGTCATGGGCCGGAAGGTCAGGGAAATACCATTGGTCCAAACTTAACAGATGATTACTGGATCCATAGTGGTGGTATTAAGGATATTTTCAAAACAATTAAATATGGCTGGCCTGAAAAAGGAATGCAAAGCTGGAAAGATGAATATTCTCCCATACAGATTGCACAGCTGGCCAGTTATGTAAAATCATTGCGTGGTACCAACCCGCCTAATCCAAAAGAAAAGCAGGGTGAGTTGTACCAGGAAAATGCAACAGCACCTGCAGCAGATTCAGCAGCGGTAAAAACAGATTCAATTAAATAAGCAGAACGAAAAATCATGTCAGACACAGAGGTAAAAGATCAGATAAAAGAATCCTTTCGTGACAGGATTGCCACAGTAGATGAGCAGGGCAAGCGCAAATGGATCTATGCCCAAAAACCAAAAGGAAAGTTTTATAATATCAGGACGATTGTAAGCGGGTTCTTTTTTCTGATCTTTCTCACTCTTCCATTTATTTATATAAACGGAAGACCATTGTTTCTGTTCAATGTACCAAAAGCAAAATTTATTCTGTTCGGTCAGGTTTTCTGGCCACAGGATTTCTTCATATTTGGAATCATCATGATAACGTTTGTGGTGTTCATTATTCTGTTTACTGCAGCATTCGGCCGTTTGTTCTGTGGCTGGATTTGTCCGCAAACCAATTTTATGGAAATGCTCTTCCGTAAACTTGAGTATGCAATTGAAGGCGATGCACCACAACAGAAAATTCTGGCAGCCGGTCCTTGGACAACAAATAAAATTGTTCGTAAGGTAACCAAGCATACTATTTTTTATCTATTGGCATTTATCATTGCCAATTATTTTCTGGCGTATATCATCGGTGTAAAAGAGCTGTGGGAGATGATTCAAAAACCATCAGACAACGTAGGCAACATTGCAGCGTTGATGGTTTTCAGTGGAGTATTCTATGCTGTTTATGCAAACTTCAGAGAACAGGCTTGTATTGTTGTTTGTCCTTACGGAAGATTGCAGGGAGTGTTGCTCGACAGGAACTCCATGATTGTTGCTTATGATTACAAACGTGGAGAAGACAGAAAAAAATATAATAAGAAAGAGGAACGGACAGCAGGAGATTGTATCGATTGCGGCCAGTGTGTAAAAGTTTGTCCAACAGGAATTGATATCCGTAACGGAACACAAATGGAATGTGTTGGCTGTACTGCCTGCATTGATGCATGCGATCATATGATGGAAAGTGTTGGGTTTAAGAAAGGGCTCATTCGCTATGCCAGTGAAAATGGAATTGCCAATCATGAAAAGCTGCATTACACACGCCGTATGCGTATGTACACTGCTTTACTTGTTGTACTGCTGAGCCTGTTAACCATATTACTTGTATCACAAAAAGATGTGAAAGCAACCGTAATGCGTACACCGGGTTTACTGTACCAGGAAAAAGGAACCGATAGTGTTTCAAACCTGTATAATATTAAGGTGATGAATAAGACCGTTAACGATATACCGCTTACCGTAAGAATAGAAGGAGGAACCGGAGCTGTGCAAATGGTTGGAGAGTTCATTCATGTACACAGTGATGGGCAGGGTGCAGGATCTTTCTTTGTTACCCTTCCTAAAAAGAGTATTCTTAAAAGAAAAACAGTTTTAACAGTTGGCCTGTATAACGGAAACAAAAAAATTGATGTCATCAAAACAAATTTCCTGGGACCGATATACGAAGCAGAATAAATTAAACATACTATGACACTGAATTGGGGACATAAACTGACCATTGTATTTATAGCTTTTGCAGCATTCATCTTTTTCCTGATATACAAAACCACTCAATCGCATTTTGACCTGGTGAGTAAAGACTACTATAAAGATGAGCTCGCTTACCAGCAGGTAATTGATGGTACCAACCTTGCAAACAAACTGAGCAGCGGAATACAGGTACAGCAACAGAAGGATCAGATCAGCATTCAGTTTCCGCAGGAAATGAAACAGAAGAAAGCTGAAGGAACTCTTTTCTTCTACTGCTCAGCAGATTCAAGAAAAGATAAAAAAATAAACATTCAGTTGTCTGAAGAAGCAGTACAGATTATTCCGGCAAAAGAAATTTTACCCGGAACATATGTACTGAAAATTAACTGGAAAACAGATAACCAGAATTACTATAACGAACAACCGGTAACAATAAACTAATGATTCAGGCAATTACAGCAGGATTAATTTTGGGTGCATTCAGCAGTTTGCATTGCATTGGCATGTGCGGACCGCTTGCATTAGCTCTGCCTGTGCAGCATCTTGCTTTATGGCAGCAACGTATTGCTGCATTGCTTTACAATAGTGGAAGGATCATTACCTATTCCATACTCGGTTTAATTTTCGGTATGGCAGGACGTACTGTTTATATGGCTGGCTTTCAGCAATGGTTATCGATTATAAGCGGCGCAGTTATTCTGTTGTTTATCATCAACTATTATTTTTTGCAAAATGCCTGGCAGCCAAAATGGGCACAGCGATTACAGGTATTCGTTCAAAATAAAATGATCCGTTTGTTACAGGCAGAAAGAAAAGGATCCTTTCTTTTTTTGGGAATGGTGAATGCATTGTTACCCTGCGGTATGGTATATGTTGCGTTGGCAAGTGCTTTAAATTTCAATGAACTCAGTTTGAGTACCGGTTTTATGGCTGCTTTCGGTGCCGGAACATTACCATTAATGATGGTTTTAAGTATTGCAGGAAATGCCATCTCTTTTCCAATCAGAAGAAAGATAAAGAGTGCTGTGCCTTACCTGATGACAATAATGGCCTTTATTCTCATTTTAAGGGGTCTCAACCTGGGCATACCATTTATCAGCCCGGTGATGGCAAATGCCCCGGGAGAGGTAATTAATTGTCATTAGGATTAAGATCAGCCGTTGACTATGACAAGTATCAGGGTGGGTAGTGACGTTTGTTATTCGAAACGGCTGCCTTAGTTTTTAGATTTGTTAGAGTAGAAATATATATCGTTCAGAAATAAATTTTATGATCATCATTATGGCTTCAAACAAAAAAATTCTTCAGTACCGGCATGAAAGCGATACGTGGAAACGTTACCTGCAGTTTATACAGCAGGAAAACAACCATTTGAAGAATCGTTTGTCTCAGGTTTTACAGGCAGACACTGACTATGAATTCCTTGAACGTGCCGAATACTTTCAGAATAAATTTATTTCAGAAGACGATACCGTTAATATGTTGCGCCAGGATATTCATGAGCTGGATAAAATGCTGGCAAAAGAAACCGGCAATGACAGTGTTGCACTTAAGGAAATGCAAAAAAGACTGAAAAAAATGCATAAGGATATGGAGATTGTTGAAAAGCAATTCAATAAGCTCAAGTCTGATTTCAATCTGTATTTAACAGAGACGATTGCCTGACATTTCACTTGCAGTTGAATAGTTCATAAAAAAGCTGTTTGATTAAATCAAACAGCTTTTTTCATTTGCCCTTTTCCGGCAGTTATTTAATACCCCTGTTAATTCAGCAGGTTCTCTAATTTTTTTTCATTGAGAATGATGATATTTCCCTCTTTAATATCAATCAGTTTTTCAGTTCTGAAATCGCCCAGTGTACGAATGAGAGACTCGGTTGCTGTACCGGCAATACTTGCCAGGTTTTCACGGCTGATGTTAATAGAAAAATGTCCATCACCTGTTTTGTATTTCCGTTGCAGACTCATTAACGCATCTGCCACTTTTTTACGGAGAGAGTTATATGCAAGTCCTAATAAATGCTCTTCTTTGTCTGCCACATTTTTTGCCAGCAGCTGAATAAATTTCTGTGCCACCTGCGGATTACTGTTCATCAACTCATCAAAATCAGCTTTAGGAATAATGGCCAGTTCACTGTCCTCCATTGCTTCTGCCGTTTCTTTATAAGAGCTTCCTTCAAGTAATGCAACATAGCCAAGAAAATCGCCTTCGGTATATAACCCAACTACCAGTTCCTTTCCATCATCATTTGATTTAAAGGTTTTCACTTTCCCCTTTACAATAAAAAACAAACGGGCGGCACGGTTTCCTTCGTTATATACAGTTTGCTTTTTTCTGTATTTGTTTACATCCCTGTCGGTAGTTAAAGATTCAAGAATGTCTTTTGAACCTGCAGCAGCCAATAATTTATTTACACCGTCAAGACCGGAGAATTCTTCTTTAATCAAATCCGCTTTTTTCAACCTTCCTTCAATTGCATTCAGCAACTCAGTTCCACTGAAGGGCTTGGTAATATAATCATCAGCACCCAGTTCCATTCCCTTTCGCAAATCGCCACGTTCTGTTTTGGCTGTTAAAAAGATAAACGGAATATTCTTAACGCTGTCATTTTTATGCAGGGCATGCAGCACACCATAGCCATCAAGCACAGGCATCATGATATCGCAAACAATCAAATCGGGTACTTCTGCAAGAGCCGTTTCAATTCCGATCTTCCCGTTGGCGGCAGTAACTACTTTATAGTTTGCCAGCTCGAGAATCTCGGCTGTATTTTCCCTTATTTCGTCATTATCCTCTATTAGCAGAATTTTCTTCATTACTGTTACGATTTAATTTTAAAGATAACGGTGAATTCAGTACCCTGATCAAGATCGCTGTTACAGGCAATCTTTCCGTTCATTAATTCAGCATATTTTGATACTATATGTAATCCTAACCCTGTGCCCTGAATATTGATAGCATTGTTTGCACGAAAAAAACGTTCAAATAAATGCTCCTGATCTTCCTTTGAAATACCAATTCCGCTATCCTTTACTTTCAGTTGAATTTCTGTATCATCAACCGAAGTACTGATGTATATATCAGAACTCTCAGGCGAAAATTTGATCGCATTGGAGAGCAAATTTAAGGTGATATGCTTAAACATGCCCGGATCAAGTTCCACCTCGTTATTCCCTGTATGCTCATACCTGATCTGCTGACCGGGCTTGCTGATACTCTGCATTTCTGCAATGGTTTGAACAACGTTTTTATTCATGTCAAAGGTACTGAAGCGGGCCTGAATTTTTCCTTCTTCAATCTTGCCGACAGAAAGGAAGTCGTT
>JBEBHT010000166.1:0-8675 GCA_040081135.1 Lacibacter sp.
GATTGTAAAGAAACATTGCCGATGCTCACAGCATTGGTTGAATCGAAAGTATATCCGCAGTGGTTACAGAAGTTCCATGATTGCATGGATAAAGAAAAATCTGTTTGCATTAATGAAGAGCTTCATCCAACTACAGATATTTTAACTATGGGTGAAGTGATTTCACTGGTAAATGAAATCACAAAAGGTGAAGCGATTATTGTTACGGACGTTGGTCAGCACCAGATGGTGGCCTGCCGTTATGCAAAAATGAACCGCACGAAAAGCAATATCACCAGCGGCGGATTGGGGACAATGGGTTATGCATTGCCTGCAGCAATCGGTGCTGCATATGGTGATCCTGATCGTACCGTGATTGCTGTAATTGGCGATGGCGGTTTTCAGATGACGATACAGGAGTTGGGAACGATTATGCAATTCAAACCAAATGTGAAATTATTAATTCTCAATAATCAGTTTCTCGGAATGGTGCGCCAGTGGCAGCAACTGTTTCATGAAAAGCGTTACTCATTTGTTGATATCCAGAGTCCTGATTTTGTACAGGTAGCGAAGGGCTATGGTATTCCCGGTCAAAGTGTTTCACAACGCCCTGAATTAAAGACGGCTTTGCAAACCATGATTGATCATGATGGCAGTTATCTGCTGGAAGTGATGGTGGGAAAAGAAAACAATGTATTCCCAATGGTACCGCAGGGTAAAGGGGTTTCGGAAGTTGTTCTTTCAAAGGATGAAATTTAATAAACCCCGGCAGCGGTTGCAAACCCTGACGGCGGTTAAAGAAAATAGTAAATGATAACTGAAGTAGCTGTTTTAAAAATAAGACCCGGGCTTGCTGCTGAATTTGAAGAATCTTTTATTGCTGCACAGCCAATAATAGAATCAATGAGTGGATATATACAACATGAGTTGCAGCAGTGTATGGAAGAAAATGATAAATATTTACTGGTCGTTCGTTGGAAAACAATCGAAGATCATACAATAGGTTTCAGGCAAAGCGAAGGGTATAAAGAATGGAAAAAATTGTTACATCATTTTTATGATCCGTTTCCGGTAGTGGAACATTATAAACGAATTTTTTAAATTATTTTATGGATAAACAGGAATATACGATAACAGTTTATACGGAAAACCAGATTGGTTTACTGAACCGCATTGCGATCATTTTCTCAAGAAGAAAGATCAATATTGAAAGTTTGAATACTTCACCCAGTGAAGTTGACAGCGTTCACCGTTTCACGATTGTAATTAATGAAACAGAAGATGTAGTAAGTAAGATCTGCCGCCAGATTGAAAAGCAGGTAGAAGTATTAAAAGCTTATTATAACACGAATGATCAAATTGTATGGCAGGAGCTGGCTATGTATAAAGTACCCACAGAAGTAATTGCTGAACAGGTGAAAGTAGAAAGGCTGTTAAGTCAGTATGGTGCAAAAGCAGTTGTAATCAGGAAAGATTATACCGTGTTTGAAGTGGCGGGTCATCGTGAAGAAACAGATAATTTCATTAAAGTATTGGAACCATTTGGTTTGATTGAGTTTGTACGCAGTGCAAGAATCGCCATCATTAAGGATAGCGATGGTTTCCATAACAAGCTGAAAGAATTTGAATACAAAGAACCAAGTGAAGAGGTGATTGAAAATGAGTTTCTTGATAAACATGATGAAGTATTCACAATGTAATTGATCGAAACTGAAACCGGGTTATCATTAAATAAGTTAATAACAATAAAAACAAAAACAGAAAATTCAAAATGGCAAATTATTTTAACACACTGCCGCTCAGGGAAAAATTAAATCAGTTAGGTGTTTGTGAGTTTATGAACTATAGTGAGTTTGCGGATGGTGTGAATGTATTAAAAGGAAAAAAGATCGTTATTGTTGGTTGTGGTGCCCAGGGTTTAAACCAGGGGTTGAATATGCGGGATTCAGGTTTAGATATTGCTTATACGTTGCGCAAAGAAGCCATTGAAGCCAAACGTGCATCATGGAAAAATGCAACAGAAAATGGTTTTACAGTTGGTACTTATGAAGAGCTGATTCCATCAGCTGACCTGGTATTGAATCTTACTCCTGATAAACAGCATACTGCAGTTGTGAAAGCAATTATGCCGTTGATGAAAAAAGGCTCTACTCTTTCTTATTCACACGGTTTTAATATTGTTGAAGAAGGAACACAGATAAGAAAAGATATTACGGTGATCATGGTGGCGCCAAAGTGTCCGGGTACAGAAGTAAGAGAAGAATATAAAAGAGGTTTTGGTGTGCCTACATTAATTGCAGTGCATCCTGAAAATGATCCTGAAGGGAAAGGATTAGCTCAGGCAAAAGCCTATGCTGCTGCAACAGGTGGTCACAGAGCAGGTGTATTGCGTTCATCATTTGTAGCTGAAGTAAAATCAGATCTCATGGGTGAGCAAACTATTTTGTGCGGTGTGTTACAGACAGGTTCTATTTTATGTTTTGATAAAATGGTGCAAAAAGGAATTGAGCCGGGCTATGCTGCAAAACTGATTCAGTATGGATGGGAAGTAATTACAGAAGCATTAAAGCATGGTGGTGTTACTGCAATGCTCGATCGTTTATCAAATCCTGCAAAACTGAAAGCATTTGAATTGTCAACTGAGTTGAAAAATATTTTACGTCCGTTGTTCCAGAAGCACCAGGATGATATCATGAGCGGTGAATTTTCTTCAACCATGATGGCTGACTGGGCCAATGATGATAAGAATCTGCTTACATGGCGTGCAGCAACCGGTGAAACGGCATTTGAAAAAACCGCTCCAACCAGCGCTAAAATTTCTGAGCAGGAATTTTTTGATAATGGGTTACTGATGGTAGCTTTTGTTCGTGCAGGTGTTGAACTGGCATTTGAAACAATGGTGGAAGCAGGAATTAAAGCTGAATCTGCTTATTACGAATCATTGCATGAAACACCGTTGATCGCTAATACAATTGCCCGTAAGAAATTGTATGAAATGAACCGTGTTATTTCTGATACTGCTGAATACGGTTGTTACCTGTTCGATCATGCAGCAAAACCATTGCTGAAAGAATTTATGACAACCATTGATAAAGATGTAATTGGTACTAATTACAACACAGGCAAGGATGCCGGAGTTGATAATAAAGCATTAATTGCAGTGAATCATATTCTCCGCTCACATCCTGTAGAAAAAGTGGGTACTGTGTTAAGACAGGCTATGACGGATATGAAAGTGATTAATACGGAAGCGTAAGGAAGGGAATGTGAAAAGGGGGTGATACACAGTACTGGTGTGAGTTGAGTGTGGAAATACGATGACTTTCAGAACATTTGTTAGTTAATAAATTTGGTAATTTTAGACGATTGCTTGCTACCGTAAGAAACGCTGTTTAATATATTTATTCATATCAAAACTTGCAAAGCAGAATGGCAGGCAACAAAGGTTTATACGACCCGGCATTTGAACATGATGCATGTGGAATCGGATTCGTGGCCAGTATAAAAGGCAGTAAATCCCACCAGCATATCAGTGATGCGTTGACCGTGTTGGAAAACATGGAGCATCGTGGCGCATGCGGATGTGAAAATAATACAGGCGATGGCGCAGGTATTATGATCCAGACGCCGCATGAATTTTTCTTTGAAGAGTGTTTGAAACTTGGCGTTCATCTTCCTTCATTTGGAAAATATGGAGTAGGTGCAATTTTCTTTCCGAGAGAAGTAAAATTGAGAGAGGAGTGCCGTGATATTTTCAACCGCACAGCAGAAAAGCTGGGATTGGAAATTCTTACTTACAGAAAAGTTCCCGTTAATCCCGATGGTATTGGTCCAACCGCATTAAGCGTGGAGCCTGAAATGGAACATGTATTTGTTGCATCTCCTGATCATATCACAAACCCCGACGAGTTTGAACGCAAGTTGTTTGTATTGCGTAATCATTCAACACACCTCATCAACAGCACAGTAAAAAAAGATGCAATTGGTTTTTACATTGCATCACTTTCGTATAAAACAATTGTTTACAAAGGACAGTTAACCAGCGGACAGGTGCGTGGTTATTTTCCTGATCTCAGCAATAAAAGAGTAGTGAGTGCTTTTGGTTTGGTACACAGCCGTTTTGCAACCAACACATTTCCTTCCTGGAAACTGGCGCAGCCATTTCGCTTCATTGCACACAATGGTGAGATCAACACATTGCAGGGAAACCTTAACTGGTTGAAGTCAAGTGAGCATGGTTTTACTTCTCCCAATTTTTCACAGGTAGAAATGGAAATGCTGCTGCCCATCATTACTGGTGGTCAGTCTGATTCTGCATGTCTTGATAACATGATTGAATTACTTGCAATGACAGGTCGCAGTCTGCCGCATGTAATGATGATGCTGATTCCAGAAGCATGGGATGGTAATGATCAGATGGATCCAATGAAGAAAGCATTTTATGAATATCATGCATCCATCATGGAACCCTGGGATGGTCCTGCTTCCATTTCATTTACTGATGGAAAAATTATTGGTGCAACCTTAGATAGAAATGGTCTTCGCCCTTCACGCTACTGCATTACAACCGATGACCGTGTAATTATGGCAAGTGAAACGGGAGTTGTTTGGGTTGATCCGAAAACAATCATTAAAAAAGGAAGATTACATCCGGGTAAAATGTTTGTGGTGGATATGGAACAGGGACGTATCATCAGTGATGAGGAACTGAAAGAAACCATCTGCTCACAAAAACCTTATGGAGATTGGTTGAATCAAAACAAGATTCGTTTGGAAGAATTGCCTGAACCAAGAGTTGCCTTTACTCACTTAAGTGATGAAAGTATTTTAAAATATCAGAAAGCATTTGGATATTCAACAGAAGATATTGATACCATCATTAAGCCAATGGCACTCGATGGTAAAGAACCAATCGGTTCAATGGGAACCGATACTCCATTAGCTGTGCTGAGTGATCAGCCGCAGCATTTGTCTTCTTACTTCAAACAATTATTTGCACAGGTTACCAATCCGCCGATTGATCCTATTCGTGAAAGGATGGTGATGAGTCTGGCTGCATTCGTTGGTAACAATGGTAATTTATTGGAAGAATCTCCCATGCATTGTCATACAGTTGCATTAAAGCAACCGATTCTTACAAGTACAGAACTGGAAAAAATCAGAAGTATTGATACAGGAATTTTCCAGGCAAAAACAATTCAGATTTATTTCCGTGCTGATGGCAAACCCGGTTCATTAAGAGATGGGATTGACCGTATCTGCCGTTATGCAGAAGATGCAGTACATGATGGATTTGAAGTATTGATTCTCTGTGATCGTGCTGTTGACAGTGACCACGTTTCTATTCCTTCTTTATTAGCTACTGCAGCTGTTCATCATCATTTGATCCGTAAAGGATTGCGTGGACAGGTTGGTATTGTTGTAGAAGCCGGAGATGTATGGGAAGTGCATCATTTTGCATGTCTGATTGCATTTGGTGCAACTGCCATCAATCCATATTTAGCGTTGGCTACCATCCGCAACATGAAAGTGAATAATCAGTTGCAGACTGATCTTGACTGGGATGCATTACGATACAATTATATCAAGTCATTGTGCGATGGCCTGCTGAAAGTATTTTCAAAGATGGGGATCTCTACCCTGCAATCGTACCAGGGTGCACAGATCTTTGAAATACTTGGTATTAACCAGGAAGTGGTTGATAAATATTTCACCGGTGCTACAAGCCGCATCCAGGGAATTGGCCTGGAAGAAATTGCAAGAGAAGCATTAGCGAAACATTATTTTGCTTTCAGTAAAAAAGATATTCCTGTTGACCGTTTACCTGTTGGTGGTGTGTACCAATGGAAACGGAAAGGTGAGTTCCATCTCTTCAATCCAACAAGTATTCATTTGTTGCAGTATTCAACTAAGATGAATGACTATGCAACATTCAAAAAATATTCAAAGCATATAAACGATCAGAGTGAGAAAGCAGCAACACTCAGAAGTTTATTTGAATTTAAACGCAACCAGCCTTCTATCAGTATTGATGAAGTGGAACCTGCTGAAAATATTTTCAGACGTTTTGCAACAGGAGCCATGAGCTTTGGTTCTATTTCATGGGAAGCGCATACAACATTGGCCATTGCAATGAACCGTTTAGGTGGAAAGAGCAATACCGGTGAAGGTGGTGAAGATGAAAGAAGATATGACCGTTTGCCAAATGGAGACAGTATGCGTTCTGCTATTAAGCAGGTTGCATCTGCACGTTTTGGTGTAACAAGTTTATATCTCACAGAAGCAGATGAATTGCAGATTAAAATGGCGCAGGGTGCTAAGCCAGGTGAAGGTGGACAGTTACCCGGACATAAAGTAGATGAGTGGATTGGTAAAACCCGTCACTCAACTCCGGGTGTTGGTTTAATTTCACCGCCACCGCACCATGATATTTATTCCATTGAAGATCTTGCACAATTGATTTTCGATTTAAAAAATGCAAACCGTGCTGCACGTATCAATGTGAAGCTGGTAAGTAAAGCAGGTGTAGGTACAATTGCTGCAGGTGTAACAAAAGCAAAAGCAGATGTTGTTCTCATCAGTGGATTTGATGGTGGTACTGGTGCATCGCCGGTTTCATCTATTAAGCACGCAGGATTACCATGGGAACTTGGTTTGGCAGAAACGCATCAAACATTAGTAAAAAATAAATTACGCAGCCGTGTTGTCGTGCAGGCCGATGGACAAATGAAAACAGGTCGTGATATTGCTATCGCTGCACTGTTAGGTGCAGAAGAGTGGGGTGTCGCAACAGGTGCATTGGTTGTGGAAGGTTGTATCATGATGCGTAAATGTCATTTGAATACATGTCCCGTTGGTGTGGCAACACAGGATCCTGAATTGCGTAAACGTTTTACAGGTAATGCAGATCATGTGGTAAACTTCTTCCGTTTCCTTGTTCAGGAACTAAGAGAGATCATGGCAGAACTTGGTTTCAAAACTGTGAATGAAATGATTGGCCAGGTTGACAGTTTGCAGATGAGAGAAGATATTCATCACTGGAAATTCAGCAAGCTTGATCTGTCACCCATTTTATATAAAGAACCTGCTGCTGCACATACTCCATTGTATTGTACAGAAGAACAGGATCATGGTTTAGCTGATGTGCTTGACTGGAAATTATTAGCCGCAGCAAAACCTGCTATTGATAATAAGGAAAGAGTTGTTGCCTCATTTGATATTAAGAATACTGATCGTACTGCAGGAACGATTCTCTCCAATGAGATCACAAAGAAATACCGTGCTGAAGGTTTGCCCGAAGACACGATTCATTTTAAATTCAAAGGAACAGCAGGTCAGAGTTTTGGTGCATTCAATACATATGGTATTACACATGAACTGGAAGGTGATGCCAATGATTATTTCGGCAAAGGATTAAGCGGTGCAAAACTGATTATCTATCCTGATAAAACATCAACCTATACTGCTGAAGAAAATATCATCATCGGTAATGTTGCTTTTTATGGAGCAACAAGCGGTGAAGCATTCATCCGTGGTAAAGCCGGTGAACGTTTTGCTGTACGTAACTCAGGTGCGAATGTTGTTGTTGAAAGTGTGGGTGATCATGGTTGTGAATACATGACTGGCGGAAGAGTTGTGATACTTGGTGACACAGGCAGAAACTTTGCAGCAGGTATGAGCGGTGGTGTTGCTTTTGTATATGATGTGAAACGAAAGTTCAGTAAAAATTGCAATAAAGAAATGGTTGACCTGGACCCATTGAATGATGATGACGCCAAAGAATTGAAGCAGATGATTCAGAAGCATTTTGATTACACAGGAAGTTCCGTTGCAAAATTTGTGCTGGGTGATTTTGAAAATCAACTCCATCATTTTGTAAAAGTATTCCCGACTGATTACAAGAAGGCATTGTTAAAAAGATCACAGACAATCGCTGCAGGAAAATAAATTAATTAACTACGAAACGATAAACAGTTTCTCATGGGTAAGCCAACCGGTTTTTTAGAATTTACAAGAGAGCTCCCTGCTAAACGAAAAGCAGAAGAGCGTGTGAATGATTACAACGAGTTTATAAATCGCTATCCTGACGAAAAGCTCAATGAACAGAGCGGACGTTGCATGAATTGCGGTGTACCGTTTTGTCACAGCGGATGTCCTTTAGGAAATGTAATTCCTGAATTTAATGATGCAGTCTATCGCAAAGAATGGAAAGAAGCGTATAACATTCTCACTTCAACCAATAACTTTCCTGAGTTTACAGGAAGGATTTGCCCAGCTCCTTGTGAACAGTCTTGTGTGTTAGGTATTAATCAGCCGGCTATTGCAATTGAAGAAATTGAAAAGCACATTATTGAAATTGCTTTTGATAAAGGATTTGTACAGGCAAGAAAGATCAACAAACGCAGCGGTAAAAAAATAGCAGTTGTTGGAAGTGGTCCGGCAGGATTGGCAGCTGCTGCACAATTGAACTATGCAGGTCATACAGTTACTGTTTTTGAAAGAGATGACCAGGTTGGCGGATTGCTGCGTTATGGTATTCCTGATTTCAAATTAGAGAAATGGGTAATTGATCGCAGAGTAAAACTGATGGAAGAAGAAGGCGTTACATTTAAATGCAATGCTAACGTTGGTGTGAATGTAAGTGTGAATGATTTGCTGAGAGAATATCATGCAATTGTATTGGCAGGCGGATCAAC
>JBEBHT010000167.1:0-8640 GCA_040081135.1 Lacibacter sp.
ATTTCGGTGATCAAGGCATTCCGTATCGCAGAAGATGATAATATTCCGTGGAAGATCAAAGATTATTATGAAGCCTGCGATATGTTTATGTTTGATACAATGGGCGCAGGCTATGGAGGAACAGGAAAGAAATTCAACTGGGACATGCTGAAGGGATTGAATATCGGCAAACCTTTTTTCTTAAGTGGCGGAATTGAACCAACTGATGCAGCAGCTGTTAAAGAGTTTGCAAAAGAAGAAGTGGCGAAAGATTTGTTTTCATTAGACGTAAACAGCAAATTTGAAACAATGCCGGGGGTGAAGGATATGGGTTTGTTGAGGAAGTTTTTGTCTGAACTCCCGCCGAAGCTGGACAAGTGAGATGAGTGTGGGGTTGCTCTGCTAAGTCTCCAGACTTTGCAGTTCTATGCATCAAGTCTCTGACTTGATATAAAAAAACGGAAATATCTTATATGAAGGATACAGATTTCAGAGATGGTTATGTGATAAGGGATCAGTTTGCAACACACTTCTTAACGTTTACCGTGTGTGGTTGGATTGATTTGTTTTCACGGCAGGTGTACAGAGATATTGTATTGGACGCATTGCGTTTTGCCCAACAACAGGAGCAGTTAATTTTAAACGCTTATGTAATTATGAGTAACCATATGCACCTGATAGCAAGAGCAAACGATAAACAGAAAAAAACATTAAGTGATATTATTCGTGACTTTAAAAAATTTACACATAAACAAATGGTGCCGGTTATAGAAAGTGAAAAAGAAAGCAGGAGTATTTGGATGAAGCATCAATTTGAATATTATGGAACGAAAAACCCAAATAATAAAGGATGGCAAATATGGAGTAACGATAATCATCCCGAAGAATGTTTCAGCAAAGCATTTACAGATACAAAGTTGGATTATACACATGACAATCCTGTAAGAGCAGGTATTGTTGAAAAGTCGGAAGATTATCTGTATTCCAGTGCATCGAATTATATTTTGGGGAGAGGGATTATGAATGTTGAGCTGATTTGATGTTTTGATGCTCTTCAAAGTCTCTAGACTTTGAGGTGCTATGCATCCTGTTTCTGACAGGATATTGAAAAGAAAAAGAAAAGTCGGGAGACTTTTAGCATAAAATTGCGAAGTCTGGAGACTTCGCAGAGCAGTTTTGTATAAGAATGAAGCACGAATTAATATTTGACTTTGAATAAAAAGAGTAATAAAATACCAAAAGTAGTTACAGAAAGGAATTTCGTAGAATCTGTATACCATGTGATATTCATAGGAAGGACATTGCTCAATTTGAAAGAGTATATGTTGAATGTTGGGAAAAAGCTTAAGTATACTGAGCGCATGGGTCTTAGATATTTGATTCATTCAAAGGTGTTAATTGATACTGTTTCGTTATTTGATGAGTTAAATAATTACTTTTTCGAGTATGTTTCAAGCGAAAGTGAAGTTGAGTCAAGAATCAAAGCATATAGACATATAGTTCAACCTTCAATAGATGAAGTTCATTCTTGGGGAGACATAAAGAGCTTTAGGCATAATGTATTGGCACATAGTTTCAGGGATAATAAAAACAATTTTGAGAGTGTGCATTTGTCTAACAAGTTGAATAGTTATAATGTGCCTAAAAGTTCTGTTGATTTGGGTGTTCTGTTTAAGCTTATAGAAGTGATTACATCAGTTGCAGAAGAGATGTTTAATAAAGAATATAAGGAGGCCTTGGCAATAAAAGATGAGTTTAATCAGACAAAAAAGAGCATTAAGCAATCTATTGATGAAGAAGTTGAAAGAATCAACACTGTGCTGAATGAAGTGAATAGAAGAGTTGAAGAATATAATGCTTTAAGGTCGGAATAATCTTGCTAATTGCACAACCGATGAAAGGATTGCGACGCAAGGGACGATGCTATGAAAAACGCAAGCTGGTATAAAAAATAAATTATTATGACAACAACATATCAACAACCTTCATCGCAAGGTTACTACGGAAAGTTCGGCGGGGCTTATATCCCTGAAATGCTGCACCGCAATGTGGAAGAATTGCAGAGCCGTTACCTGGAGATTATGTATGAAACAGAGTTTCAGAAAGAATTCAGAGATCTGCTGAAAGATTATGTAGGCCGTCCTACACCGTTATATTTTGCCAAACGTTTGAGCAAACAGTTCAACACGAATATTTATTTAAAGCGGGAAGATCTTTGTCACACCGGTGCACATAAGATCAACAATACGGTTGGACAAATTTTATTGGCGCAACGTTTAGGAAAGAAACGCATCATTGCAGAAACGGGTGCCGGACAGCATGGCGTTGCAACTGCAACAGTATGTGCATTAAAAGGTGTGGAATGTATTGTGTATATGGGCGAAAAAGATATTGAACGGCAGGCACCGAATGTAGCACGCATGAAAATGCTGGGTGCAAAAGTGATTCCTGCAGTTAGCGGAAGTAAGACCTTGAAAGATGCAACTAACGAAGCCATCCGTGACTGGATCAATAATCCTAATGATACACATTATATTATCGGCAGCGTGGTTGGTCCGCATCCTTATCCTGATATGGTGGCGAGATTTCAGAGTGTGATCAGTGAAGAAATGCGCTGGCAGTTAAAAGAAAAAACAGGCAGTGAGTTACCAACGCATGTAATGGCTTGCGTAGGTGGTGGAAGTAATGCAGCCGGTGCCTTCTATCATTTTCTTGATGAGTTGAGTGTGCAGCTGGTTGCTGTTGAAGCAGCGGGTCATGGTGTAAACAGTGGCATGAGTGCAGCAACAACTCAGTTGGGTAAAATGGGCATTCTGCATGGAAGTAAAAGTTTACTGATGCAGACAGAAGATGGACAGGTTGTGGAGCCACATAGTATTTCAGCAGGCTTGGATTATCCAGGTATTGGTCCGATGCATGCGAATTTATTCGAAAGTGGTCGTGCTGTATTTTTAAGTGCAACAGATGAGGAAGCATTACAGTCTGCATTTGAAATTGCCAGACTGGAAGGAATTATTCCTGCATTGGAAACAGCACATGCATTCTCCGCATTGAAGCAAATGAAGTTTAAATCAACTGACCAGGTGGTGATTTGTTTGAGTGGAAGGGGGGATAAGGATTTGGCGACATACATGAGTAAAATCTAAACACAGAGATACCGAGTTTGAGAGTTACACAGAGCTACTCAGTGTTCCTCGTTATCTCCCGAACTCTGTGTTGAAAATATTATGAGCAGAATAAAAAGTTTATTTGAACAGAAAAAAAGCCGGGTGCTGAATGTGTATTGCACGGCAGGTTATCCGAAGCTGAACAGCACACTGGAAGTAATGAAAGCATTACAGCAAAATGGTGCAGACCTGATTGAGCTGGGTATGCCTTACAGTGATCCGTTAGCTGATGGCCCGGTAATTCAGCATAGCGGCAGTATTGCCATTGCCAATGGTATGACGATTCATGAACTGTTTACACAGTTAAAAGAGTTCAGAAAAGAGATTTCAGTACCTGTTATTTTGATGGGCTACATGAATCCTGTTTTGCAATATGGCTTTGAACAGTTTTGTGCTGATGCTGCATCTGTTGGTGTGGATGGATTAATCTTACCCGATCTTCCCGAATACGAATTTGAAACAGAGTATGGCGCTGTCATAAAAAAATACGGATTGGATTTTATTTTTCTTGTTACACCTGAAACGAGTGATGAACGTATAAAGCAACTGGATAGTTTAAGTACAGGTTTTTTATATGCAGTATCATCATCATCCACTACAGGCAGTGATAAGAACATGACGGATGTGGATGCTTATCTGCAAAAGCTGAAAAGTCTGCAATTAAAAAACCCTGTGCTGGTTGGCTTTGGGATTAAAGACAAACAAACATTTGATTCAGCCTGTGCACATGCAAACGGAGCGATTATTGGAACGGCATTTATAAAAGCGTTGGAGAATGCAACTGATGTAACTGCAGCAACAAAGAAATTTCTGTATGGAGTATTGAACTGAGAGCGGAAGACGGGACTCGAATGCTGACGCTTTCAGTCAGCATCCCGACCGAAGCGTCGGGACCCGCCAGAAAAAAGATTAACAGGTGAGCGACAAACGGGACTCGAACCCGCCACCTCGAGTTTGGGAAACTCGCACTCTACCGGATGAGCTATTGTCGCTGATGTATTAAAATTACATAAAACACATTTAGAATAAATGAATGAAATTATGAATAGCGAAGATTTTACAGTTCCCCCTTCAGGGGGCGGAGGGGGTAACATAGCAATTGTAAAATATAACGCAGGAAATATTCAGTCGGTGTTGTTTGCATTGGAGCGCTTAGGGCTTGATGCAAAAGTGACGGATGATTTTGAAGAGTTGCAGAAAGCTGATAAAGTAATTTTTCCGGGAGTGGGTGCAGCCAGAAGTGCAATGGATAGTCTGAAAGAAAAAGGCCTGGATGCAATCATTAAAAATTTAAAACAACCGGTACTTGGAATTTGTGTGGGCATGCAATTGCTGTTTGATTATTCAGAAGAGAATGATACGGAGTGTTTGGGAATTATACCGGCAAAAGTGAAACTGTTTCGGAGTGAAATCATCAGTCCCGATATCCCGATTAAAGTACCGCAGATAGGATGGAATGATATTTATAACCTGAAGACGGGGTTGTTTAAAGATGTTCCTGAAAACAGTTATGTATATTATGTACACAGTTATTACGCAGAGATGAATCCTTACTGCATTGCCACTTCGAATTACGGATTGGAATATGCAGGTGCTGTACAGAAGGATAATTTTTACGGGGTGCAGTTTCACACAGAGAAGAGTGCAAAAGTGGGGGAGCAGATTTTAAAAAACTTTTTAGAACAGTAACATGCAGATTATTCCGGCAATAGATATCATCGATGGGAAATGCGTTCGCTTGACTGAAGGTGATTATTCTCAGAAAATAATTTATAGTGAGAACCCACTGGAAGTAGCTAAAGAATTTGAAGATGCCGGCCTCAACCGTTTACATCTGGTTGATCTTGATGGTGCAAAAGCAGGTGCAGTAAAAAACTGGAAAGTGCTGGAAGCAATTACTACTAAAACTTCACTTGTAATTGATTTCGGTGGTGGGATTAAAAAAGAAGAAGATGTAAAGATCGTGCTGGAATCTGGTGCAGCATTTGCAACGGTGGGAAGTATTGCTGTAAAAGATGAAGCAACATTTGTTGCCTGGTTGAAACAATTTGGTGCGGATAAATTCTTATTGGGTGCAGATGTGAAGAATGAAAAGATTGCTGTTGGCGGCTGGCTGGAAACAACTGATATCTGGATATACGACTTTATTGAAAAATATATCAACCACGGTGTGCAGCAGATTTTCTGTACCGATGTAAGCAAGGATGGAAAGCTGGAAGGCCCATCAACAGAACTTTATAAAAATATTCTTCAAAAATTTCCTCAGTTGTATTTTATTGCCAGTGGTGGCGTAAGCTCCATGAAAGACCTTGATGAACTTGCAACGATTGGCTGTAATGGTGCCATTGTTGGTAAAGCCATTTATGAAGGGAGAATAAGCCTTGCCGATCTGCAAAAAATAAATCAAAAGGTATAACCTTTTAATTCTTGTATTACTCCCCTTCAGGGGTTGGGGGTTTAAAACGTTTCTTCGCCACTTCAACCAACTGCATTGCATCAGGTGTAAGTTTCAATACAAAAATTCCTGCAAAGAAAATGATGGTGAATAATGTGCTGCGCAGGAAAACACCTGCCCAGCCAGTCATTTCTTTAAATAGTAGATAGCTGATAAAGTAAGCCGTAACACCTAATAGAATACTAAAGAGCGTTTTACTGCTGAAAGGTTGCAGGTTGTACCGTTTCCATAGGAAGCCATAACGGATGGCGTTATAGATAGAGAAAGAGATCAGGTTGGCATAAGCGCTTCCTTCAATGCCAATCTTTTTAATGAGAATATAATTCAAAGGAAGGATCAGTAATAACAGAATCACTCCGGTCATAAATTCAAACCGCCATTGTATAGATGTGCCAATGATCTGTGCATTAACTCCTGTTCCCGCATCAATCAATCTTGAAATACCAAGAATAAAAATAACAGTTACACCCGTTGTGTATTCACTCTGAATATTGAGTAAACGAAATGCATCGCCAATATTGAGCCATATTCCGCCAAAAATAAATAGTGCAGCAAGTAAAAGATTAATGGAAGATCGTTTGTAAATCCGGTCGATCTCAATCATATTTTTATCTTTCCATGCCTGGGATAGAGCAGGTAATGTAATAGAGATGATGCTGCGTTGCGGAATCTGAATCAGGTTGGCAATATAAGAGGCCAATGCAAAAATGCCTGTTTGAGTTAATCCTAATAAGCTGGCAATAAAAATACTATCCATCACCTGTGAGAGAATATAAATCATCTGTCCCGAGAAAACATAAGCTCCTAAAACAAGAATTTTCTTTTTGAATTTCTTTGTTACCCTGCTTACAGTAAACGTAAAATGAAGCTGATTACTGCGGATGAGTGAAAAAGCCAGCATGATTACAATCACTAAAAACAGAAATGAAAATAGCTGAATAAAAAGACGGAATTCAACCAGCCTGAGCAGGAAAGCTGCAATTAAAAGCAGCGTTAATAAACGAAATACAGTTTCACGCAGAAACGCAGGAAAGATTGTCTTACGTAAAGTGCCGCTGAAAGCTTCCAGTACAGCAAATAATAAAATACCTAAACCAAAAGGGAATACCCATTTATAATAATCAACAAACAAAGGAGAACGTCCTGAAAATTTCTGCACGACCAATGGTTCAAAGATCCAGCCTCCAATGGCAACCAGGATAAAACCTCCGATAGCTGTAATCAAAGCCCAGGTCATCAAATCATTTTCTTTCGGCTTCAGGTTGTCTTTGTAATAAGGGAAAAATTTATAGATAACTGAAATGATACCGAGATTGGCGAATGCGTACATCGTTTGTCCTACATCAAAGAATAAACGGGTCAATGCATATTCAGATGGAGTAAAAGATCCGTTCTTGGTAAAGAACCAGGTATTAATAAAGCCGATAAAAAAGCCAATGTAAATGACGATGCTTGAAATGATGGCTTGCTTCCTGATTTGTCCCATACTGAGGCCGAAGATATTATTTTACCTTATGATAGTTCACATAAAAGTTTTTGTCCATGTATTGGCTGATGTCTTCACTTGCTTTAAAGTTGGTACGCATCTTCTGCCATTTTTCTGTTGCCAGCATTAATCCGTATTTAGGATTGCTGTTTCCGGGTAATAAAATGGGCATGTTGAAACCTGCAATACAATTTGTCCAGCGGTAATACAGTATCTGTGCGCCGCCTTCCTGTGCAAGATAATATTCAAGTGTTGGAATTTGTATTGTTCTCAGGTATTGATCAAATACTTTCGATAGTTTAAACCCTGTACGCTTCGAAATAAAATCTTCTATCTCTGCTGTGGTAACGGTTTTGTGCCAGTACTTTTGATTCATATCACGCAGCAATAAACGGAAGGAGCTTTTATCACCAATAATCTGCCTGATGTTATGGATCATGTTACTGGCCTTGTAATACATATCGCCGCTTCCTTCATTATTCAGATTGTATTTGCCAATGATCGGTTTGTCATTTTGAATATTCTTTCGAATGCCTTGGACATAGGCATTACCTGCATCAGTTCCGAAAATATAATCAGTATACAATGTTTCGCTGTAGTTGGTAAAGCCTTCATGCACCCACATGTCGGCAATATCTTTTGTTGTTATATTGTTCCCAAACCATTCGTGTCCGCTTTCATGAATAATGATAAAATCCCACTTGCTTCCCCAACCTGTTCCGCTTAAATCTCTTCCACGGTATCCATTCATATATTCATTGCCATAAGCAACAGCACTCTGGTGTTCCATGCCGAGGTAATTACTCTCAACCAATTTATATCCATCTTCATAAAACGGGTAGGGGCCAAACCAGTATTCAAACGCATGGATCATGGGTTTCACCTGTTCAAATTGTTTTTTTGCTTTTTCCAGATTGTATTCTAATACATAATAATCCAGATCGAGTTTCCCTTTTTCACCCATCAGCGTATCACTGAAATGTGCATACTTGCCAATGTTCATGGTAACACTGTAGGTATTAATGGGCTGACTTACAAACCATGTCCAGATTTTATTTCCATTACCATCTGCCACAACATTTCTCAGTCGTCCATTTGAAATATTCATCAATGTATCGGGAGCTGTAATGCTGATGAGTGTACTGTCAGGTTCATCACTTTGATGATCTTTGCATGGCCACCAAACACTTGCACCCAATCCCTGGCAGGCAGTGCCAACCCATGGATTTCCTTTCTTATCTTTTTTCCAAACAATACCTCCATCCCATGGCGCTCTTAATGCCGGTTTGGGCACACCGTGATAAAATAATTGTAATTGATGGATTGCTGTATTGCTGTTAATTGACTTTGGTAATTTCTTATTGGGGAGATTGATGAACCATGCATGGCCATCTCTAGTAAATGTAACCGCAACTCCATTTAAGACGGCGCTGTCAATAGTCAATGGTTCCTGTAAGTCAACCTGCATCCGGCTGTTTACTTTCTTTACAACTTTAAAATAGATTGTATTTGTTCCAGTGATCGTAAACTTTTCGATGTTCGGAGTAACATGC
>JBEBHT010000548.1:0-1868 GCA_040081135.1 Lacibacter sp.
ATAACGCTGCAGGAAAAATTGCAGCAAAGAAAATGTATTCCTTATAACAGAAAAAGTAAAAAAATGAGTAACGAAAAATCAGATTTATTTTCATTAAAGGGCAAAGTAATCATTGTAACAGGCGGCACCGGTGTGCTGGGCAGTTCCTTTGTAAATGCAATTGTAAAACAAGGCGGCTCAGTAGCCTTGATTGGAATAGACAAAGAATTGGGTGAACAAAAAGCTGCAGAAATTAACAGCAACGGTGGCAGTGCAATCAGTATTTACGCAAATGTTCTGGAAGAATCTCAACTGATTGAAGCCCGTGAAAAAATTATCGCCACATATGGCCGTATTGACGGGCTTGTAAATACAGCAGGAGGTAATGTGCCGGAAGGGGTGTTACCTCCCACAAAAGATGTTTTCGATTTAAATATTGAAGGCATGAAAAAAGCAATGGTGCTCAACCTTTGGGGTACAATTATTCCAGTACAGGTATTTGGGCCCGAACTGGCAAAGTCAGGTAATGGAAGTATCATAAATATATCATCTGTAAGTTCTAAACGTGCATTAACCCGTGTGCTGGGCTACAGTATGGGAAAGGCTGCAATAGATTGTTATACAAAATGGTTTGCTGTTGAAATGGCCAATCGCTATGGTGATACCATTCGCATGAACTCAATTATGCCAGGTTTCTTTTTAACTGATCAGAACCGTACATTGTTAACCCAGCCCGATGGAAGTTTAACAGAGCGAGGTCATTCAATTATCAGTCACACACCTTTTAAGCGGTTTGGGCATCCTGAAGAATTAGTGGGTGCATTAATCTGGTTATTAAGTGATGCATCTAAATTTGTAACCGGAATGGATATTGGAGTAGATGGCGGTTTTACAGTTAACAGCGGTGTTTAATTAAATAATATAACTCAATGGAAAAAAAGTATTTCCCTTCTTACAGACACATTGATTACAGAATGGAACAAACCATGCGGTGGTATGGGCCGAATGATCCTGTATCATTAGCAGATATTAAACAGGCGGGGTGCACAGGTATTGTAACAGCATTGCATCATATTCCCAATGGGCAGGTATGGACAACAGATGAAATCAATAAACGTAAAGAAATTATTGAAAGTGCCGGGCTTACATGGAGTGTTGTGGAAAGTATTCCTGTACATGAATCAATCAAAACACAAACCTCTGGGTTTGAACAATACATTGAAAACTACAAAGAGAGTATTAAAAATCTTTCTGCCTGCGGTATAAAAAATGTGACCTACAATTTTATGCCTGTACTGGACTGGACAAGAACAGATTTGAGTTACGAAGTAGAAGATGGCTCTAAAGCATTGCGTTTTGAAATGGCTGCTTTTGTTGCCTTTGATCTTTTTATTTTAAAGAGAAAGGATGCAGAAAAAGATTATGATAGTGCAATTGTTGCCAGAGCAACCACAAGGTTTGCAGCAATGAATGCGGATGAAAAATTATTGTTACAGCGTAATATTATTGCAGGCCTTCCCGGAAGTGAAGAAAGTTTTACTATTGAGCTGTTTCAACTGGCATTAGATGCTTACAAAGGAATTGACAGAAAAAAATTACAGCAGCATCTTATTTATTTTTTACAGCAAATCATTCCAACAGCAGAAGAGGCAGGTGTGGTAATGTCCATTCATCCGGATGATCCCCCGTTTGCTGTATTGGGATTGCCAAGAGTAGTGAGTAATGCAGCAGATGTTCAGGCATTGGTTGATGCTGTGCCATCACTTTCAAATGGCCTTTGTTTTTGTACAGGGTCGTATGGTGTAATACCCAGTAATGATTTGCCTGCTATGGTAAAAATGTTCAGCAACCGTATTCATTTTATTCATTTAAGAAGTACCAGGAGAAAT
>JBEBHT010000168.1:0-8629 GCA_040081135.1 Lacibacter sp.
AAATTACAAGCGTAAACAGTGAGGATTGTTTTGGTTTCATCAGGATATTTTTGGTACACAAGTATAATCAATAAACTTCTTTTGCCCTAATCAATACGTATTTTTTTAGCCGAAAACAGATGTTTACCCTAATAAAGCTTCCCATTTATTGCTTTCTGCATAAAGCCTGATGGTTTCGTTTCTTTTTTGAACAAGTGACTTCATATACCCGGTTAGATAAAAACGATTGACCATCTTACCTAAGAACCCATGCGGCGATTCAAACGAAACCTCATCAATCATAATCGTTCCATTATCAATTTGTTTGAAGTGATGTTTGTGTGCATAAGAAACGAAATCACCTTTGCTCATCACATCTTCAAAGTAATCAGGCTTCTTCATGTCGGTAATCTCCACCGTCATGAATCTTGTTTTAAACAAATGCTTTGCTTTCCATGTTACGGATTCGCCCTGCTGAATTAAACCGGAAGTAATGCCGGAAACTGCTTCTTCTTTGTGATCCTGCTGCGAAATTTTGTGCAGACCGATGTGACGGCTGAGGTTAAATACAATATCTATGGGGGCAGCAATAAATGTGGTTACGTGAATAGATGGCATTGGATTTTATTGAGTGATGAATATCCTGCAATGTTTATACCAATGTATAAAAAAATCAGCCCGTCTTTCGCCATCGACTGACGGATAATGCGTTAGGTTATAAAAAAGGAACCTTCACTACCCTTGCTTTCAGCAGTTTATCCCTTACTTCCACAAAAATTTCCGAATCAAAATCAGCATGTGCTGTTGCTACATATCCCAGGCCGATTGCCTTTTGCAGGGAAGGAGATTGGGTTCCGCTGGTAACTTTACCTATTTCGTTTCCATTGGCATCTTTGATCTTATAATCATGACGGGGAATACCACGATCTATCATTTCAAAACCAACCAGTTTGCGTTTTACTCCTTCAGCCTTTTGCTGTTCAAAAATTGCTTTTGAAGTAAAGTCTTTGCTGAATTTTGTGATCCAGCCCAAGCCGCCTTCTAATGGCGAAGTGGTATCATCAATATCATTACCGTATAAACAAAATGCTTTTTCCAAACGGAGCGTATCTCTTGCGCCAAGTCCGATGGGTTTAATACCAGCTGATGCGCCTGCTTCAAAAATGGTATCCCAGATTTTATCTGCAGCTCCATCAATATCCTCGAAATAAATTTCCACTCCACCTGCACCTGTATAACCTGTTGCACTTACCAAAACATTATCAACACCTGCAAATTTTCCTTTGGTGAATGTGTAATATTTTAAGTTGAGAATATCCATATCTGTTAAAGGCTGCAAAACCTTTGTTGCGTTCGGCCCCTGAATAGCAAGCAGACAGGTCTTCTCGCTGATATTATGCATCTCAACATTCTTACTGTTGAACTGCTGAATCCAGTTCCAGTCTTTTTCAATATTGCTTGCATTTACCACCAGCATGTACACTTTGTTTTCTTCAATGCAATACACCAGCAGATCATCTACAATTCCTCCTTCTTTATTTGGCAAACAACTGTACTGAGCTTTTCCTGCTGTTAACTTCGAAGCATCATTAGTAGTAACACGCTGAATTAAATCCAGAGCGTTTTCACCCTTCAGAATAAACTCTCCCATATGACTTACATCAAACACACCAACACTGTTGCGTACTGCAGCATGTTCGTCATTGATGCCGGTGTATGAAATAGGCATATTATATCCTGCAAATTCAGCCATCTTGGCGCCAAGGGCAATGTGTTTCTGTGTAAAGGGGGTTGATTTCATATTCAGTTCTTAAGTGATGGGCACAAAAGTAATGGAAGGAAAAGATTGATGAAGAGAAAAGTTTCAGATGGCAAATTTATGGTTTATCTCTGCCGATAAACCGCTCTTTTCCCGTAAGAAACAAAAGAGCCTTTTTGATATTTCTTTCAACCGACTCTTCTGTTTTTAAATGAGCGATGTATCTAACGATTTCTTTTTGCAGGGAGGGGCTTATCTGATCAAAAACGGACTTTGCTTTTTTGTTTTTTTCCAAAGCTTCTTTCAATTTTGGATGCATTGCAATGATTCTTTCAACAGGGTCAAACTCAATTTCAACTTTTATTGTATCGCCAACATCTTTACCTGCTGCTTTACGCATGGGAGTATTAAGATATAAGCGCCAGGCTCCGCTGTATTTCACAAGAGTTTGTATAAAAGGATGTCCATCAAGTTTGCCACGTACGGGGATGGTGCCCTTTTCTTTCCCTGCCTGTTTGAAAATGTGATTCAATACCTGTTCAGGAAGAAAGACAAACGGATTCACTCCAATCTTATCTATATAAGCAGAAAAAATTTTCATGCTGCTTTTTTTGAAAGCAAAAGGTAGAAAAAACTAATGATCCACACTTATTATCCTTGTAATCTTCCATCCATTTTCTGTTCTCTTCCAAATATGAATAAACTTGAATGTGCCACAATCGGGCTTGCCATTTTCAGTATGACAAAAGCGATGTGAGGCAATCTGCACGGCTCCATAATTGGGGACAGGGAATACTTCCAGATCTTCTTTTACAAGCGTTCTTGTTAAATCGCCACCCTTTGCAAAATTGGTTTTAAACACTTCAACATTAAATGCATAATCTGTAAGACCTGATTTATCATGATAAAATTCCAGGTCTTTATCAAAGTACTTAATAAAGACTTCTGTGTTTTTTTCATTGAAGGCTTTAAACAAAATACTGTCGAGATGAAAAATAGTATCATACAACTCTTTTGATACCGGTGATTTTTTTTCTTTGGCAGATTGTGCGACAGCAGCGGATAAGCTGAAAAGAAAAACTATTGCGGAGAAGAATAAAAGTTTAATGCGAGACATAAAAATAGATTTATAATAATGAAGAATGATAAAGACCCACCTCTTAGTCCTCCCGCTTTTGCGGGAAGGGAGAAAAAAAGCCCCTCCGTTTTTTTCAAAACATCGGGGCCGTTGGCTGTTCCAACTTTAACCAAGGTTACAGTGCGTTTACCGTCATAGGTAAAAACGGTCCGTCACTGGCTGAATTTAATTTTTGTACAATCTGCTTTGTGTTTTTTTCCGGTGCTTTCGGAGAAGCAGGAGTATAACGGTAGCGGTTGGTATCAACATCTTTTGCTTTCTGTTTTAATTCCTGTTCTTTTTTATCCAGTTCAGATTTCTGTTCCTGGATGTTTTTCATTTCTTCATCAATTTGCTCCTGATCGGTATCGTTTGATTTGATGTTTTTATCTTTTCCATCAACCCTTTGCAAACCATCGGCAGTCATGATATAATCTGTATCCTGATCATACTGGAAAGACATATCAACATCAAATTCATAATCCCTGTCATAGTCTTCATCCCAGTAGCGGTTGTTACGGCCACGGTTGATATGTACATTGAATGGATGTAATTTGTTTGAAAGCGATTTATCAAAACGGATTTTTTGGCCAACAGGGACACTGACAACTACCAATACTCTCTGTCCACGGAACTTGCTGTTTTTGTCAATGGCAATACCATTACCAAGGTCAAGTACACTGTCTTTATAAGTTGTGTTGAACGCAATCTTACCTGCCTTTGTTTCTGCATCCTGCCTGTTCTGCCCGTAACTGTAACGGATTGTTTTTACGCTGTAAGCAGAATCTTCACTTTTTTCAATACGAACTTTTATATTGCTGATCCACAAAGTATCATCATTTACATCCCAACCCTGTTCATCAGTGTCGATCCAGGAGTAGTGACCACTGTAACGTAAAGCAGGTTCTGAAACTTTTACAAGCATTTTTTTAGCAACCGGCTGTGTAACAGGAATTGATTGTTCAACCCGTTCGTATGATCTGAAGTTTTTGAAAACACTTCCTACCAGTATAATTGCACAGATCCATCCAATGGTCCAGAGACTTCCAAAGATCCAACCGAGATAACTGTTCTTTGAACGGATGCCGAAAATGCGGCGGATCGTCCAGATAAAAAATCCAATTACGGGAACGAATAAGAAGAATATCAACGTGCCCCATACAGCGAAGTTCTGACCTGCACCTTCAAAGAAGAAATCTTTCAAAGGCCAAACGGCAATTCCGCCCATTGTAACAGCAAACAAGGCTACGAGTAATGCAAACGCAATGATGATGGCAATAAATAGAAAGAACGCTTTAAATAAAATACCTATTGCGTTGCCAATTCCGTTACCTGCATTTCTTGCAACAGGGCCGGCTTCAACAGCAAAGGCTTTACTTTTTGAACTGATTTCTTCACCCATTCGCTGTGCACCTTCACTGATTGTTGTACTCATTTTCTGTGCACCTGTTTTTATTTCTTCGCTCATTTGTGCTGCACGTTCTTTAACAGTGCTTCCCATTTCTCCCTGTACAGTATTTTTAATACTGTTCACATCAATCTTTTCACCACGCATCTGTAATTTATCTGTGGCACTGCTGGCCAGTGGTAATACGATCCATAACACCACATAGGTTAAAAACAGAGTTCCACCGAATCCTCCAAAAACAAACCTTGGCTCAAAATCAAAATCAAACCACATGTTATGAAAGACAGAAGAGAAAACACCCAGGATCAATGGTAAACAAAAGATCACACGGGGTATCCATACGGGGATATTGAAATAGTTAGCAATACCACCTGCTACGCCGGCCACCACTTTTTCATCGGGGCTGCGGAACAGACGCTTGCGCACATTTGTTTTGAGATCTCTTACCGGAAGAATCACCCACATAATAATATAGATCAGCACCCCTGCACCAAAACCACCGAATGTGATCAGCGCAAACAGAATTCGAACAATGGAAGGGTCAATTTTTAAGTTGTGAGCAATACCACTGCACACACCGCCTAAAATTTTATCGTTTGCATTGCGGCTTAAACTGCCTCTTGGTTCATCGGCTGTTGCATAAGCAGATGATGTTGCTGACGATTTACTGCTGCTGTGACCGTTTCCGTTACCTGCTGTACCGGGTTCATTATCCAGTTCTTCAAATTCTTCCACACTTCCCATGCTGCTTGTAATGCTGCTTACACTTGCTTCGGTAATACAAGTTGCACCTTTTTTCAGTTCTTCATCAAAGAGCTCGGCAATACGATCTTCAATATCATTGATGATCTCGTCTCTGCCCTCTTCATTGGCAAAGTACCGGCGGAGGCTATCGGTATATTTTTGCAATTGTTCAAAAGCGGCTTCCTCAATTGGAATCACCCGGCCTTTGAAATTTATATTAATTACCTTTTTCATAATAAAGACAGTTTAATGGTTAAAGTGGATTTTCAGATTCCGATGAAGGGTGAACCTCAATTGTTTCGCCTGTAACTGTTGCATTTGACCTGCCGTTCTGTTTGGTTACAGCTTGCACTGCTCCCGACATTTCGTTCCAGGTTTGCTCCAGCTCTTTGTAGAAGGCTGCACCTTTTTCGGTTAATGAAAAATATTTGCGGGGCGGGCCGCTGCTGCTTTCAATCCAGCGATAGGTAAGAAAGTCAGCGTTTTTTAATCGGGTAAGAAGCGGATAGAGGGTTCCTTCGAGGATGTTAAGGTTTGCCTTTTTCATTTCCTCAATAATATCACTGGGGTAAACTTCGCCCCGCTTGATAACGGAGAGAATGCAAAACTCCAGTACTCCCTTGCGCATCTGGCTTTGTGTGTTCTCGATATTCATAACCTGAGGAGTTTTTTTGATTCGATTTGTGTTGATGGCAAACAATTTTGGGAGAGCTCTTCCTGATCCTGTTTTCCACTTTCCACAAACCTTAATTTCATTGACAATACAAATCTATGTATAAATTCAGTACTATGCAACACAAAGTACCATCTTTTTTTTAGTAGTTGGCAGAAAAGGATAGTGATTTTAAACAAATCAATTGAAATTCAGTCATTTAGTTTTAAAACTATTTTTTAAAATCGAGAAAATTATTTTTGAATCGCTGGAAAAATATAGACGAAAGAGCCAAAAAAGACAAATATGAACAGCTTTTTAGTAGTTGTCATGGCTAAAGCCGACATCCTGTAATGATTTAACCCAGCTTTAAAGCTGGGGTTATGTTTTAAAGAAAGATGGCTTTAGCCATGATCTATCAAAGAGGGGGAAAAGAATCAAAACCAAGAAAATGATTGAGGAAACACCTGCCAACTTATTTTTCTAATTTACCAAATGGCTTTTTCAGCAACATCAGCACATCCTCGTCTTTATCTTCAGGATAATACCGATCAAGTCCATACCGAACCTGTTTAATATCGAGACTTTTAAATGTTCCCAGTAAACGGTCCCAGATAGAAAATACGGCACCGTAATTACTATCGGTATAAGGCTGTTTCCAGTGATGATGAATTTTGTGCATGTTGGGAGAAATAAGAATACAGCTTAAAGCTTTGTCAACCGATAAAGGCAAACTTATATTGGCATGTGTAAAGGCTGTTGCAATGACAACCAGTGTTTGATAAATCATTACACTGTACATCGGGGCACCTGAAATAAAGATGAGTAACAGAAAAAAGATACCACGCAATAAACTGTCGCCGGGATGATGCCGGAGACCTGTTGTAACATCAACATTGGTATCGCTGTGATGAATGAGATGAAAGCGCCATAAAAATGGAACCTTGTGCATTACCAAATGAACCAGCCAGCTGCTGAAGTCGAGAGCCAGTACACCAATGAAAATGGTTGCAACGATGTTTGCATCTGTCCAGTACACAATACCAAAACTGTTTTGCAAACACCAGTCAGATAATTTCACAATCAGAATGGCAAGAAATGTATGAATGATTAAATGAATAACGGTGAATACAAAGTTGACACCTGCATGGCGCAGTTTTGTTTTTTTATATTTCAACGGAAACAATGGAATTGCTCCTTCTATGATCCAGAAGAGCAGCAATCCGCCAACAAGGATCGCCATTCTTTCCAGGGGACGTTGTTCCAGTGTTTGAAAATGTTCAAGCAATTCGTTCCACATATAACAGGTTGATTAAAGGCAAAAGTTACGAAGGAAAATCTATTCGCTTTCCTTCTTTTCAGGTACTGTTTCAAATTCATGCCGGCAATCAAAACAATGATAAACTTTACCGCCCGCCATGGCATAATCTCCGATCAAGATTGTAAAGATGGCGCTGAACCAGTTCGAAGGGTTCCTGTTGGTAACAATGTATTCCACATTGAGTGAGCCGCAGTTGGGGCAGGCCCTGTTTTCTTTTTCTTTGTTCATCATGGTACGTAACAAATCTGCTGCCCGTTCCTTTTGTGTTTCGTGCACCATAAGTTTAATACCGCCGATGGCATTGCCTAAGATGGGATCAATGGTAACCGTGTTTTCATCTTTCAGCCAGCAGTTGATTCCTTCTTCCTGTAACTGCATCATACGGAGGTTGGCATTAATATAATTGTCAAATGAAATAAGAATAGTATAACTCATGATCATGTAAAATAAAAAATCCCGCTCTTTCAAGCGGGACTTTCTTTGTTCGTATTGGTTTCTTCGTTCGTTATTGATTCAACATCAATGGCATTACCAGCATCAACACATCTTCACCATCGTTTTGTTCGGTTGGCTTAATCAAACCGGCTTTGGTTGGAGTACTCAGTTCCATGCGTACTTCGTCTGTTTCAACGGCAGTTAACATTTCTACTAAGAATTTTGCATTGAATGCAATCTGCATATCCTCTCCATCGTATTGACATTTCATTCGTTCGTTTCCTTCAAAACTGAAATCAACATCCTGTGCTGCCAGTTGCAGCTGGCTTCCGCCAATGCTCAATACCACCTGGTTGGTGCTCTTGTTACTGAACACGCTCACTCGGCGTAATGCACCTGCAAGGTCATTGCGGTTAGCAATCATGTTATAAGGATTGTCTGCAGGAATTACCACTTTGTAATCAGGGAATCTTGCATCAATCAACCGGCACACCAGTTCTGTTGTACCATGTACAACAAAAAGATGGTTGCTGTTATAAGAAAGAGTGATTTCGTCGTCTTTATCGGGCAAAGCTGTCTTTAATAAATTCAAAGGCTTTTTAGGAACAATAAAATTTTCACTTTTGGGGCAGCTTACATCAGTGCGCCTGTAACGAACCAAACGGTGAGCATCTGTTGCAACAAATGTTAATCCTTTTTTATCCAGTTCAAAATACACACCGGTCATTGCAGGACGCAGATCGTCATTACTTACTGCAAACAATGTTTTGTTGATGGCAGTAACCAATGCAGAAGAAGTGGTTGTAAAAGAAGTAGTATCATCAGAAACAGGTTCTTTCGGGAAGTTGTCCGGATTTTCACCCATTACTTTATACTTACCATTATCGCTGGTAATTTCAACTCCAAAATTCTTATCAATATTAAAAGTAAGCGGCTGATCGGGCAGGTTCTTTAAAGTATCCATCAAAATGCGGGCAGGTATACATACCCGGCCATTGTCCTTTGCTTCAATATCCATGTGGATCTTCATCACTGTTTCTAGGTCGGTTGCCACTACGGTCAGTTTGTTCTTGTTGATCTCAAATAAAAAGTCTTCGAGAATGGGCAACACAGTGTTGGCGTTGATAACACCATTAATCTGCTGCAGTTGTTTCAGTAAAGCTGATGACGAAACGATAAACTTCATAACTCAGTTCTGATTTATAGCGTGGAAG
>JBEBHT010000549.1:0-1864 GCA_040081135.1 Lacibacter sp.
GTGTCTGATCTCTTCCAGAGATCCCAGCAGTTATCCAACCCGGCAACCTGTGAACGGTACACAAACTGATAGTTGGGTGGGAGAGGGATAGTACTGAAGTAAGCAGAATCACCAAACCTTGCAGATATTTTCATCAAATCAATATACTCGGCTTTATCAAAACCCGGCTTTAACTGTTGAGCTGCTGCTGTTGTGCTGAAAATAGAAATGAATAAGATGGATAGCAGGAAATTTCTCATATGTATGTTTTAGGTGAAGGTTTCTTATTGTTATTATTCATCAAACCATTTCCGGAAAAACAGTAACTGGTAGTCAATGGAGCTTCCCCAGTAAGCAGTGTTATGTGCGCCGGGGCGTTCAATATAATCATGATCAATTTTCAGGTTCATTAATTTCTGGTGCAGATTTCTGTTTACGTTTAAAAAGAAATCACCCAATCCGCAATCAATGATGAGCCGCAGGTCTTTGTTCTTCAATTGATCAACCAGGTTCACAACTGTATTGTCTTCCCAATTTTGTAAACAACAACTGCTGTCGCCTAATTGTTTTTTCAAATCCCAGTTTTTTGGAAAAGGCCTGATATCAACACCGCCGCAGATAGAACCGGCAGCGGAAAATACATCTTTATGTTTGATGGACAGGTACAGCCCGCCATGTCCGCCCATGCTTAAACCGGTAATGGCTCTGTGCTTATTATCTGCAATGGTTTTATAGTTCAAATCAATATAGCTGATCAGTTCTTTACTGATGAATGTTTCGTACTTAACAGTGGTATCAAGAGGGCTATCGAAATACCAACTGTTAAAGCCACCATCGGGGCAAACGAGAATCATCTTCAGTTCATCTGCTTTCTGTTGTAATTGTGGTGCTGCTTTAATCCATTGGGCATAATTGCCGCTGTATCCATGTAAAAGATAGACGACAGGAAAACGTTCTTTGCTCTTTTTGTAATTGCGGGGAGTAATAACAACAGCTTTGATTTCTTTGCGCATGACATTGCTGTACACTGATATGGTATCAACTTTAGAAGCGGAGAGATCAAAGGAAAGAAAGACGAAAAAGAGAAGGTAAAAAATTTTCATTTTACTAATGTATGAAAGCGCAGGCAAATACTTCAGCACAAAGAACAGAAAGTTAAAAAAACACAAAGGGCACAGAGTATAAACTCTGTGCCCTTTGTACAATCTTTGTATTCTTTGTGTAATTGCTTACTGTTTTTCTTTTGGATTTTTATCCGGTGCTTTTTGTGAACGCTGCATTGAGTTTGATCCTGTGCTTTGTCCTCTTCCGGGGCCTTGTGACTGCTTGAACAGGTTAAACCGTGATGGCATTTCTTTCAACGGCCACATGTTATTGCTTTCATCAATATCAGCTGTTTCACGCATGGGGTCAATACGGATAGCGGCTACTTCTTTATCCTTTACAAAAGTCTTGGTTACTTTTTCTTCATTGAGTTTCCAGATGCTTACAGGAATACGATCCACTTCTTTAGTTCCGTCTTTGTAGGTCCACTCAATAATGATAGGCATTACCATGCCGCCTTTGTTGGTAAAACTGAGCTCATAGAAATTCTTGCTCACCCATTTGCTTTTATTTTCTGTATCAACCGGAGCATTTGCTTCACGTTGCTGCTGCATGTATTTTGTATCAGCACCCGGATTTACATAATAGAAATCACGGAGGCTGGTATCAGCATCTGTTGCATAAGTAATACTCTTATCATTCTTATTTTTGATTTTATGAACAGCATCAAATTCTTTCTGCTGCAATGCAGTTGCATTTGACGGGTCATTCATCTTGAACCATTTCACAGTATCAAGAGCTATGTCAACAGGTTCCGTACCGTAATACCATCCTCTCCAGT
>JBEBHT010000169.1:0-8590 GCA_040081135.1 Lacibacter sp.
ACATTAAACAGTCAAATATTTATGAAGTGAATGTCCGCCAGTATTCACCTGAAGGAACATTCAAAGCTTTTGAAGCATCCCTTCCACGTTTAAAAGAAATGGGAGTGGATATGTTATGGTTTATGCCAATTACACCTATCAGCAAAGTTGATCGTAAAGGTGTGTTGGGAAGTTATTATGCAGTGGCTGATTACACTGCTGTTAACCCTGAGTTTGGAACAATGGACGACTGGAAAGCACTGGTGCAGAAAGCACATGAACTCGGCTTTAAAGTAATTACAGATTGGGTGCCCAATCATACAGGAGCTGATAACCGCTGGATGACATCCAATCCTGATTTTTTTGTAAAAGGGAAAGATGGAAAATTTGCATTTGCATTCGACTGGAGTGATACAAGAGATCTCAACTACTGGAATCCTATACTCAAAGACAGTATGCTTACTGCCATGAAGTTCTGGTTGACTGAAACAAAGATTGATGGTTTCCGTTGTGATGTTGCTCCCGAAGTGCCCCGCAGTTTCTGGCAGCATGCAATTGTTGAACTGAAAAAAATAAAACCAGATATTTTTATGCTGGGTGAAGGTGATGTTGCCTGGCTGCATGATGCAGGTTTTCATGCATCTTATTCATGGGACTTTTTTGCAACCATGAAAAAAGTAGCAAATGGGCAGGCAAGTGCAAGAGCATTGGATACTGCTATGATGCGTTTTGATAATACTTATCCACCAGATGCAATCAAATTGTATTTCACAAGTAATCATGATGAGAATACATGGAACAAAGCTGACTATGCAACTATGCCCGGCGGAGTACATGCTCCGTTTGCTGTGTTAACACAAACATGGCGCAATGCACTGCCGTTAATTTACAGCGGACAGGAAGAACCATTCCTTGATTCGCTTTCTTTCTTTTATAAAGACACGATCACATTTGGTCAATATCAACGTGCACCATTCTATAAAACATTATTAACGCTGCGCAAACAAACACCTGCACTTGCTACTGATGCAAAGTATACCAAGCTTGAATCAAGCAATGATGATGCAGTGTTTGCATTTACAAAAGAAAAAAGTGGAAAAAAAGTACTGGTAATTTTAAACTTATCAAAGAACCCTCAAACAGTAACATTGAAAGGAACCATTGCAGGTGAACCATTGAATGCCTTCGTAGGTAAAACAGAGAAATTAACTGATGGACAAAGTTTTGCTTTAGCTCCATGGGGTTACTTGCTGTATAGCTATTAAATTTCCATAGGCGATACGACCCCCTTAAAAAGTATCGCCTATATTTTACTTATCCTTCGGGATTTCTTTCTTTAGTTTAAATCTCTATACCATGATTCGAAAAATAATATTGCTGAGTTTTTTGCTGGGTTTTAGTTTCTGCAATAAAGAAAAAAAGAATATCACTATAGTTGGAGAGGCATTCGATGCAAAAAGAAGTGCTGTTGTTATTTCAAACGAAGGAATATTCTACTTAGATGAATTGGTATCTTGGGATAAAAAATATTATGGGAAAAAGGTAAAAGTTACAGGCAAACTTAAGATTGAAAAAAATGAGAAAAGAGAGAGTGATACTGTAGAAATGCAAAGAATAGTTGGCGAAATAAAAATTATACTCAACGCCAAATGGGATTTGGTTGAATAAATGGTAAAATCATCTTGAACCTTTTTCACTTCTAATTTATAAATCCTAAAGCTCTGATCAACTCTTCCGGCAGCTTCGGCAACTTTCTTCTTTCAATTAAATAAGTAGAAAGTGAAGCAAGGTCTTTAAAAATATAATGTTGCTGAACGGCTCCTTCTAAATATCCTGCACCTGTTGTATTGCCTGTTCCCACACGCATACCAATCATTCGCCGCACCATAACATAATGTTTGTGCCGCCAGCCAGCAAGCCAGTGATCAATTTCAATTAAGGTATCTAAAATTTGAAACGAAGTTTGGAAGACAGGGAAATCCCGGTATAACATAATGAACAATGCACTTCGCATAGCTGCGTCGCTGAACGACCCTTCTTCATTTTTCTGTTCAATAAATTGTGCATCAAAGTCGGCCAGTTTATGCTGTTCTCTTTCCGTTAAACTTTGCTGATAGATGGTTCTGTAATCATTCCAGAATGCATGTGTACCTGATGAAGGATATTGTGCTGAATAACTTGTCCAGAATTTTTCATCAAAGAAAGGCATCCTGCCCAGCCATTGATTGATCAGCTGCAGAATAGTTGCTGAACTTTCAATAGAATTGATTTCATTGAAATCGGTTTTGTCAAAGCCGCCTTCGTTGGTACGTTTATAATATTCCTGCTGATGACGTTTTTCCATTTTCAAACCAAGTGTTGCTTCAATTAACCGAAACTGTTTGCTTTGAAAACCGGAAGCAGGAGTCAGGAGGTTCCTGAATTCAAGAAAATCAAGCGGGGTCATTGTATCAAGCACTGTCACCTGCTGATTCAGTAATTCAAGAATTCTTGATACACGTTTTAAACGATGCCTGCATAAATTCAGGTCTTCACTGTTATCATCAACCTTTTCTTTACTGAAAACTTTTTTTACAAAATCGAGTTCAAACAGGATTTGTTTGAACCAAAGCTCGTAAGCCTGGTGAATAATAATGAACAGCATTTCATCATGTGCCGGTGTTTGTCCTTCTGCAAAGCTTAACGGATGCTGACTGTCGAGAATGTTTTCGAGACGTAAGTAAGAAGGATAGTATTGGCCATTGTTATCATTCATAATTGAATCGTTATGGCGGCAAGGTTAAAACATTTTTTGTAAACTGCAGTTTGTGGGAATAAGGAGTGAACAAGTTTAAAGAAATTTCATACTATACCGCTTTGCTGAGCGTTATTCAGCTATTCCCATCCCTTCTAAGACTGGCTTTATTTTTGTTAAAAGAATACACATGCTGAAAAAACTTACATTCTTTTTAGTTGCAGTTGCTGCAACCGGTCAACTTTATTCACAGGACTTTCGTATAAACGTATTTGGCGGAATGGCCAATTACAGTGGAGATCTGCAGGCAAAAGCCATTACATTTCAACAGGCACGTTATGCTTTAGGAGCATGGGTGAGTTATGATCTCAACCCAAAAATAATGCTGCGGGGCGGACTGCACTATGCAAATGTTCAGGCATCAGATGTCTATCAGAAAAATCCAAGAAACCAGTTACGTAACCTGAGCTTTGCAACGAATATCTGGGAATTACAGGCAGCGGCTGAGTATCATTTTCTCGGCATGGATACAAGAGTTTTTTCACCATATGTGTTTGGGGGCCTGGCAGCATTCCGCTATAATCCTTATGCATTTGATGCTAATGGAAGCAAGGTTTTCCTGAAACCTCTTTCAACCGAAGGACAGGGAATTACAGGATATCCCGATCGGAAACCCTATAATCTTATGCAGGTGGCCGTTCCTTTTGGTTTAGGAGTAAGAATGATGGTAAACGACAGAATTGATATTGGAGCCGAATTTGGTTACCGCAAAACATTCACCGATTATATGGATGATGTGAGCCGTTCTTATATTGATCCGGCTTTGCTGCTGGCACAACGTGGACCGAAAGCTGTTGAAATGTCGTACCGCACTCCTGAGCTTCCGAACCATACAACCGATCCTTATCCGGTTGATCTGGAGAAAAGAGGAAGCCCTGAATACAAAGACAATTATTATTTCTTTGGACTCACATTCAGCTACCGCCTCACAGGTGGCGATAAGTTCAACGACAAACGTTACAATAATGGTGGAAGAGGTGGCGGAAAAAGGCGTTCAAGCATGGGTTGTCCAACCAATGTTTTGTAGGGATTTTCTCTTTTTGGAGCCGACCTTTTTTTCTTATCCACAAATGCAATTAATATGTTGAAAAACAGCCAAAATAATGGCTGTTTTTCTGCTTTCGTCCCTTTGCTTTTCGGTATCTTTGGCGGCCTCATTTAAGCAATGGGGCAAACAAAAAATACAATGGAAAAAGAGCCACATAATCACGGGAGAATTATCCCGGTAAATATCGAAGAACAAATGAAAACGGCGTACATCGATTATTCGATGTCGGTAATCGTAGGCCGTGCATTACCCGATGTTAGAGATGGGTTGAAACCCGTTCACAGACGCATTCTTTATGCGATGAACGAACTGGGATTAAATTACAATAAGTCATACAAGAAAAGTGCAAGAGTTGTCGGTGAAGTGCTGGGTAAGTATCACCCGCATGGCGATAGTTCTGTGTACGATGCAATGGTGCGTATGGCCCAGGAATGGAGCATGCGTTATATGATGGTTGATGGCCAGGGTAACTTTGGTAACCAGGATGGTGACGGCCCGGCTGCCATGCGTTATACGGAAGTTCGTATGGAACGCTTAACAGAAACAATGATGGATGATATCGACAAAGAAACGGTCGATTTTCAAAACAACTTTGATGATTCTGAAAGGGAACCTTCTGTACTTCCTGCAAGAACGCCCAACTTACTGGTAAACGGATCAAGTGGTATAGCCGTGGGTATGGCTACCAACATGATGCCGCATAACCTCAGCGAAGCAATTGATGGATGCATTGCCTATATCGACAATAAAGAGATTACGATTGAAGAATTGATGAAGCATGTAAAAGCTCCTGACTTTCCAACTGCCGGTACAATTTATGGCATGGAAGGAATTAAAGCTGCTTATCATTTCGGAAGAGGGAAGGTAGTGTTGCGTGGAAAGTTAACGGTTGAAACAAAATCAAGCGGAAGAGAGCAGATCATTATTACCGAAGTTCCTTACCAGGTGAACCGTGATGCATTGACCGATAAAATCGGTCAGCTTGTAAATAATAAAGTCATCGAAGGTATTGTTCACGTTAACAATGAAAGTAACCAGAAGGAAGGAACCAGGATTGTTATTGATCTCAAACGTGATGCAGTTGCCAATGTAATTGTTAACCAGTTATATAAATTCACTGAGTTACAAACTTCATACGGTATCAATAATGTTGCCCTTGTAAAAGGAAGACCAAAGACTTTGAACCTGAAAGATCTGATTTCAGAGTTTATTGAGTTCCGTCATGAAGTGGTTGTGCGCCGTGCAAAATATGAACTCCGTAAAGCTCAGGAAAGAGCCCATATATTACTCGGTTACTTGATTGCATTGGATCATCTGGATGAAGTGATCGCATTGATCCGCAACTCACCAACGCCTGATGTGGCAAAAGAAAACCTGATTAATGCAGGTTGGGGGTTGGATGAAATTCAGGCAAAAGCCATTCTGGAACTGCGTTTACAGCGCTTAACCGGTATGGAAAGAGATAAGATCAAGAACGAGTATGATGAATTAATGAAACTCATTAATCATTTAACAGAGTTGCTTGGCAGTGAAACCCTGCGTTTTGAACTCATCAAAACTGAACTGCTTGAAATCAAAGCGAAGTTTGGCGATGAGCGCAGAACAGAAATCACTTACCTCGATGATGAAGTTCGTATTGAAGATCTCATCAAAGAAGAAGATGTGGTGATTACGATTTCTCATCATGGTTATATCAAACGTACTTCAGCTTCTGAATACCGTCAGCAACGCAGAGGTGGCAGAGGAGCAATCGGCAGCAAAACAAGAGAAGAAGATTATGTAGAACATCTTTTTGTTGCATCTACTCACCATACGTTGTTGTTCTTTACTGAAAAGGGAAGATGTTACTGGTTGAAATCATACGAAATTCCGGAAGGCGATAAAACAAGCAAGGGTCGTGCTATTCAAAACCTGATGCAGTTACCTCCTGATGATAAAGTGAGAGCTATTATTGATGTGAAGAACCTCGACGATGAAGAATTTGTGAAGAATCATTACATTGTATTGTGTACCAGGAAAGGGATCATCAAAAAAACACTTTTAGAAGACTTTAGCAGACGCCGTGCAACCGGAGTGAATGCAATTACCATCATAGAAGGCGATCAGTTGCTTGAAGCGAAGATGACAGATGGCAACAGCGAGATCATGATGGCAGTGAAAAGCGGAAGGGCAATACGTTTCCCTGAAGCCAAAGTCAGACCAACCGGTCGTGGTGCTATTGGTGTAGGTGGCATTGAAGTGGATGATGAAAAAGATGAAGTGGTTGGTATGATTTGTGTCAATAAGGATGATACTTCAAGAACTGTGCTGGTGGTAAGTGAAAAAGGATACGGTAAGCGTACAGCTTTTGAAGAATACAGAATGACGAACAGGGGAGGTAAAGGTGTGAAGACAATTAATGTAACCGATAAGACCGGTCCGTTGGTTGGCATGCTTGAAGTAACAGAAAGAGAAGATCTGATGATCAGTTGTAAAAGCGGCATTACAATCCGTATGAAGATGAATCAGATTAGCGAACAGGGAAGAGCAACACAGGGTGTGAAACTGATCAGGGTAGATGATGGTGATGAAATTGCAGCCATCACACGTTTGGATGAAAGTAATGTTATTGAAGAGGAATTGATTTTACCAACTGACATTACAGAAGTACCTGAAGCACCCGAAACAACAGAAACACCTGATGAACCGGAAGTAACTGATTCTCCAGAATAATCTGGAAATCAATAAATCAGAATAATAAATCTCAAATAAAAGAAAATGAAAAAATTTCTTTTCGCAGCGATTGCTGTTATGTTTAGTCTGGGTCTTTCAGCTCAGGACATTAAGAAAATTAAGTCAGCTTTTGACAAAAAGGATTGGGTAAAAGCCAAAGAATCTGTTGATTTGGCTATGGCCAATGAAAAAGAACAGAAAAACTGGGAAGCCTGGTATTACAAAGGATTGATTTATGGCCAGATTGCAAAAGATGCCAACTTAAAAGCAACTGTACCTGATGCATGGATGCAGTCTTTTCAGGCTTATCAAAAAGCAATGGAATTAGATAAAAAAGCGGCAGAGTTATACATGATGACCCGCAGCTATCCGGTTTTTGATAACTACCTGGAATTGCAGCGTGAGGGAAATGCTTTTTACAACAATAAAGATTATGAAAATGCGCTGGTTCGTTACAAGCAGGCCGATCAGGTTGGCCGGTTTATTTACAATAACAAATGGGCACTCACAGCAGTAGATACTATTCTTTATTACTATGCAGGAGCAGCTGCTATGCAGATCGAAAAAATGGATGAAGCCATTTCTTATTTTCAGAAGATCTGTGATTCAAGTATTGCCGGCGAAGGATTTGATGTTTGTTACCGTTATGTAACTTATTATTATGATCAGAAAAAAGATGAAGTAAACGCACAGAAATATGCAGCATTGGGCCGCAAAATGTATCCAAACGATACGTATTACGACAAGCTTGATCTGGATAAAGCAAAAAAGAAAGGAATTGGACCTGAACTGTTTAAAAAGTACGATGAGGTTATAGCAAAAGAGCCGAAAGATTATGAAATGCGTTACGACTATGCAGCAGAAATGTTCAACTGGCTGTATATGGATCAAAAAACACCGGCAGCTGAGAAGCCAACTTATTTTGAGAAGATTGTTACACAGTTAAAAGCCTGTATTGAATTGAATCCGAAAGAGCCAGATGGTCATCTGTTAATGGGTAAAGCTTATTTTAATGAAGCTGCAGCCATCCAGGATGAACTGAAACTGGTAAAAGGAAGTGCACCGGCAGAAACTCAAAAGAAAGCTGAGTTTAAAAAGAAAATGGAAGAAAAAATGAAAGAAGCGATTCCTCATCTGGAAAATGCTTTAGCCATTTATGAAGCCATGACAGCCGATCAGTTGAAAGACAAAAGAAACAAGAACGAGTATAAAACATCTTTATATCTGTTAACAGATGCAAACAGGTTCCTGGGAAATACAGAGAAAGAAAAAATGTACCAGAAAAAATATGATGTATTGAATCAGTAATTCAGTTCATCTTATCATAAAGAAAGGCTGTCCAAACGGACGGCCTTTTTTATTACATTTAAGTAAACAAGCGAATCATGTCTTTATTATTAAACCGGTCTGAATTTGGTGACTCGAAAAATGCAGGTAATGTTTTAAGCAAAGAAGAAGCCACTCAATTATTAAACGACTGGGTAAAGAATGAACGACTTCAGCTGCACATGAAACAGGTTGCCCGTTTAATGAGTCGCTGGGCCGCTGAACAGGAACTTTTAAATGAAGCCGATCAATGGCGCTGGGAAATGGCCGGCCTGCTGCATGATGCTGATTGGGATCAATGGCCCGAACAGCATTGCAAAAAAATCATTGAAGAACTGGAAGCCAGAAATATTGATCCGGAAATTATCAGGGCAATTGCAAGTCATGGTCCAAATCATTTTGGTGTGGAGCCGATTACCAGGATGGACAAAATGTTATATGCTTTTGATGAGCTCAGTGGGTTGATTCATGCATATTCTTTAATGCGGCCGGAAGCTTATGCAGGAATGGAGTTGAAAGGCGTGAAGAAACGTTTAAAGGAAAAAAGTTTTGCAGCCAATGTAAGCAGGGAAGAGATTGCGGATGCGATGAACAGGGCTGGAGTTGAATTAGATACCATTATTCCATTCATCATTGAGAAGCAGCAAATGTGAAAATAAAAATGTCTACCAGCTGTTTAACATAAAAGTTAGTTATAAGTGTCGCTGCACTTTATATGTTACCGTTAGTAA
>JBEBHT010000170.1:0-8586 GCA_040081135.1 Lacibacter sp.
ACATAATCCAGTGCTCTGTGATGCATACAGTTAATGGCCACATCAATACTGTCCTGTGATGACAGCATTACAACAGGAATATCGGCGTTTGCTGCTTTTATTCTGTCAAGGGTTTCAAGCCCGTTTATTGCATTTTTATTGATGCCATCAAGATGATAATCTAATATAATTACATCTGGGTTTTGCGACAGTTGCTCAAGGCATTCCTCTCCCGTTGAAAAGGTGGTTACAGCAAAATCTGCATGCTGCAGCAGTTCAATTTCAAGGAGTTTTAAAAACACCGCATCATCATCTACCAGGAAAAGGGATATTTTATTTTCGGGGTTCATAAATTATTATTTTTAATAGCTGTGTACTCTTCTTTTAATTCAATACATGCCTGTGTGCAGGCTTTTTCAACCTGTTGAATCATTTCGTTTATTCCTGTTGCCTGCTGTTGTGAACGGGCATAGTCTTTTATTTTTTTTGTCATTGTTTCAAAATCTTTACTGATGCCCATGATGGAAAAAGAAGGAATCATTTTATGTGCGGCTTCATACAGCAGCTCCCTGTTTCTGTCATGGAAGCTTTGCTTCATCAGGCTCACAAGGGGAGGGGTTTGTTCTAAATAAAGCGAAATCATCTCCATCATCAATGCAGGATTTGATTTTGTGCGCTGATTTAAATAGTCAAGGTTGGTGTATTTTGTACTTGCCATTTCCTCTTTACCTGTTCTTTCGTTTTCATTCTTTTTTCCAGGGGAAGGTTTTTTTACCAGTCCCACTATTTTGCTGTAGAGTAAGCGTTCATCAACCGGCTTGGGAATGTAATCGTTCATGCCAACTGCTTTGCATTTTGCAAGATCAACCGTTGTAACATCGGCTGTTAATGCAATGATGGGGATCTTCGATTTCATTTTTGTGCGGATATACTCTGTTGCTTCAAACCCGTTCATTTCAGGCATTTGCAGATCCATAAGAACAATGTCGAAGTTTTTTGCTTTCAGTTTTTCAATAGCAATTTTTCCATTGTCAGCCATCTCCCGTTCAAAGCCGAAATCATCCAGTAATGTTTTCATCAGTAACTGGTTGAGTGCAATATCTTCCACCACCAGCACTTTAATGTTTTTGTTATCTGTATCGAATTTCAGCAGTTCAATTTCTGATTCAACCGGTTGGTCTGTTTTCTTAAAAGGCAATGTGAAACTGAATACAGAACCAACGCCCATTTCACTTTTAACAGCGATTGTTCCTCCCTGCGATTCCACCAGCTGTTTAGCAATGGCAAGTCCTAATCCTGTTCCGCCATATAACCTCGATGTATCACTCGATGCCTGGTGAAATTTTTCGAAGATCTGATCTGTTTTGTTTTCAGGAATCCCTGTTCCTGTATCAGCTACCGAACATTCAATCTCTGCTTTTTGTTCATCCTCATTCAGTAAATGAAGACTCACTGTAATTGTTCCTGCTGATGTAAATTTCACTGCATTACTCATCAGGTTTAAAATAATCTGGTGCAAACGAACCGGATCGCCCAGCAAAACTTCAGGAATGCTGTTATCATATTCCTGTACCAGTTGTAAATTCTTTTCCTGGAACTTGGCCTCAAATAAATGCACCATTGCTGAGATGGAAGATGACAGTTTAAATGGAATTTCTTCAAAGGTCATTTTTCCTGCATCCACTTTCGCCAGGTCAAGAATATCGTTGATGAGAACAATCAATGAATTGCCGCTGAGTTTTATGGCGGTTAAATATTCTCTTTGTTTGGCCGTAAGATCTGTTTTCAATACCACTTTTGTAAAGCCAATGATGGCGTTCATTGGTGTGCGTATTTCATGACTCATATTGCTTAAAAACTGCTGTTTTGCTTTTACAGCATCTTCTGCAATCAGTGTGGCATTTTCTGCTTTTGTTTTTGCATCTTCTGCAAGTCCTGTTGCCAGTTCGGCAAATACAATGGCCTCGGTTAATTCACGGGCAATTCTTTTTTCATCGGTAACATCTCTTGCAACCAGTACAACACCCTGTACAGTGTTACTGCCATCTTTATAAACGGAACCATTTAAAAATATATCGGTTAGTGTGCCATCTACATGACGGAGAACAAGGGGAGCGCTAACAACCGATCCATTTTGAAATACTTCTTCATATACTTCACTTGCTTTTTGGGGCTCCGTAAAATAGGTAAAGAAATCAGAGCCAATCAGGTTTTCCTTTGACAGACCGGTAATTTTCACAGTAGCCTGGTTCATGTCGGTAATCTTACCTTCCGGGTTGATAGTAACAAGCGGATCAAGACTGGCTTCAATTAAACTGCGTGAATATTCGGTAAGCAGTTTTTCTTTCGTTACATATAATTCGTGGTGTTTTTCTTCCAGTTCAAGGTTCGCCTTTCGTAATTCATGTGTACGCTCTGCTACTGATCTTTCTAATTCTTCTTTTTGTTCACGCTGCTCCTGTATTTCGGTTTTAGAACCTACCCACATTTTTATTTTGCCTTTTTCATCTTTTATGGCAACTGCTCTTGTAAGATGCCACAGGTAAATCCCGTCTTTACGGAGCAACCTGTTTTCTGCTTCATAATCATTTCCTGTTCTGATTGATTCTTCCCATGGTATTTTATTTTTCTCCCAATCTTCCGGATGAATAATTTTTCCCCATCCATCTCCTTTTAATTCTTCAAATGTATAACCTGCATAATCAAGCAACGTTTGATTGAAATAGTTTTTGTTTCCTTCGGCATCAGTGGTCCATACTTTTTGCGGCATTAATTCGGCCATCTGTCTGAATTGATTTTCGCTTTCTTCAATTTTTGTGCGGGCAATTGCCTGTTCTGTTACATCCACTGCCATATTCATAATACCATACACTTCGCCTGAAGCATTGCGAATGGGTTTATACGTATAATCAAAATAGTAATTGCCTAATACACCGTTTACCATAAGTTGAGCTAATTCATTCTTTGCCCCGTAGGTTTTGCCTGTTGTAAATACCTCATCTAATATTTTAAGAAATGGCTGCTCTCTTAATTCAGGAACAGCATCTTTTAATGGTTTTCCTATTACATTTTTTTCTTTGCCCCAATAACCCAGCATCAGTTCATTGGCTAATTCTATAATCATTTCTCTTCCGGTAAATAAGCAGGTTGCTACAGGAGCATCTTCAAGAAGGGTTCGAAACTTTGCTTCGCTTTCTTCAATTTTTTTGCGGGCAATCACCTGTTGGGTAACATCAAAACCCATAGTGATTACACCAATTAATTCACCTGACACATTAAATTCAGGTTGCGGGTATACACGTACAAAGGAACGGCTGCCATCTGGCCGTTCAATAATAATTTCTTCACCGGGTATGGAACGGGCTTCTTTCACTGCCATTGCCATTGGACTTTTTTCTGCAGCTAATCCCGAACCATCTGAGTTAAGCAGTTTATAGGAACCGCACCAGAGGTCTTTTCCAATTTCGGGAGTTCGGCCCCATATTTTTTCTGCTTCATCATTATAATAAGTAAGTTGGCCCATTGTATTGCAGGAGTATACAAGTGCAGGTAATTCCTTCACCAGTTGCCTGAAATAGATACCGCTTTGTTGAATAACCTCCAGCGCTTTTTTCTGTTCAGTAATATCTTCTATTGCCAGCAGGATTAATTTTTCATCCTCTTTATCACGTGTCATTTCACGGGCATTCAGCAGCATGCTGCGTTGGCCAATATTGGGAAAGCTATGGGTTACTTCAAAATTTTCAAATCTTGATTTATGCGGCAGAATATCTTCTAACAGCTCTTTTAATTCTGCAATGTTCCATTGCCTGTTTCCAAGATCATAGACATACTTGTCTTCGGTATCTTTTTCATTTACCTGGAAGGTTTTATAAAACGAATCGTTGGCAGATTTTATCCGCAGGTTTTTATTGAGTACCAGTAGCGGCTCATGCACTGTTGCCACAATGGCTTCGGCATAATCTCTTGCTTCAATGATCTGTTCATTTAATCCAAGCATTTCCTGGTTTACAACAGTCAGTTCTTCGTTGGTGCTTTGCAATTCTTCTTTACTGGTTTCCATTTCTTCATTCAGACTCTGTAATTCTTCACTGCCACTAAGCAATTCTTCATTGGCGCTCTGTAATTCTTCATTCACCGTTTCCTGATCCTCTGTAATGCTGCGCATATCATCACGTACCTGCGCAAGTTCCAGTTCCAGTTGTTTTATACGCAAATCTTTTTCGTTACTTTTTATTTTAGAAGCTGTTTTTGCATTGGGAACTGATTGCTTCTGGCCGGTGGCTGAAGGCATTTCATGAAACAGAATTAAATAATGCGGTTCTACTAAGTTAGGTAAAGGAATGGCTTCAATACTGATGTTCCGCAATACTCCGTTTAACTGAACCGGTATGTTTTCTTTAATGACTGTTGCATTTTCTTTTTTTGCTTTGTGCAAAATGTTGCGAAGCTCAAAGGCCAAACCTTCTTTGGCCATCTTTAATAAATTTAAACTGGCTTTACCGGGTGAAGGCTCTAAAAAATTTCCTGTGCTTCCCCTGAAATGCACAATATCCATTGCTTCATTAATCACTACACCTGCAGGTGTGTATTTGCTTAGCATCAAATCATCAGCCGTTTTTTGAAAATCGGTACGGGAGAGTTCTCTTTTTGTTTTAAAGCTCGTATCAATAAAACTTTCTTCTTTACGCTGGCCGGTTGTATGATTAAAGTTGCCCGGTGCATCTTTACGGGTAAACAGTTTTGCTTTTTTATCGAATGAAGCAAACAGCTCCGGAACGCCACCGGTAGTTTCTGATTTTCCCAGCAGTAAATAACCTTTTGGATTTAATGCATAATGAAAAGTGGAAAGTGCTTTTTTCTGCAGGTACGGCTCCATATAAATGAGCACATTGCGGCAGCTGATAAAATCCATTTTACTGAAGGGGGGATCTTTTAAAAAATTGTGTACTGCAAACACACACATATCCCTGATTGATTTATTGGCCTGGTAACTGCCATTGCTTTTTGTAAAATAGTCCTGCAGTTGCTGCTCTGTTAATCCTTTGATATCTGTTTTGGAATAAATTCCTGCCCTTGCTTTTGTAATGGCCGGTTCGCTGATATCTGTTGCGAAAATTTGGATCCGACGGTAGGAGTCGGTCCTGAATCCTGTGTTTTTTGAATGATCGTTCAGCAGGTCCCTGAAGCAGATTGCCATGGAATAAACTTCCTCACCAGTACTGCAGCCCGCCACCCATACCCTTATTGACTCATTACCAGTTCTGTTTTCTAAAATAGCGGGAAAAACGGTTTGTGATAAATGTTCAAACACTTTCGGATCTCTGAAAAAATCTGTTACAGGAATCAGCAGGTCCTGGTATAATGTATCCTGTTCAGTTTTGTTTTCCCTTAAATAGTTCAGGTAAGTAAGATGATCCTCGTTTTTATTAATCGCCATTCGCCGCAGAATTCTTCTGCGGATGGTGGTTTGTTTATAGTAAGTAAAATCAGTTCCTTTGCGCAGACGAAGCAATGTGAGCATTTGTTTAAATGCATCTTCTTCCTGTACAGGAATCTGCTGCAGCTCATCGTCGGTGAGATTTACTTTGCCAATAATTTCCATCAATTTCTGCGGCATTTTATCAGGCGGAAGAATAAAATCAACCACACCTGCTTTTACTGCACTGTGCGGCATGCCTTCATAGGCTGCTGATTCTTCATCCTGTGCAAAGGTGATGCCTCCATGATCTTTAATGGCTTTTAATCCCAATGTGCCATCACTGGCAGTGCCCGATAATACAACACCGATTGCATGACTTTGATGAACTTCTGCCAGCGATGTGAAAAATAAATCAATGGGCAGGTTACGTTCGTTCCTGCTTTTTTCGGGCCTGGGGCTCAGTTGCAGTACACCATCGTTGGCAATCATCATTTTGTTACTGGGAATAATATAAATATGATCGGGCTCTACTTTTATATCATCCGAAATTTCCAGTACAGGAATCTTCGTTACTTTTTGCAGCAGTTCGGGTAACAGGCTTTCATGTTTAGGATCTAAATGCTGCACCAGTACAAAAGCCATTCCTGAATCTTCAGGAATAGCCCGTAATAATTTTTTAAAAGCATCCAGTCCGCCGGCAGATGCACCAATGCCTACCACCGGAAATTGATTGGTTGATTTAGCCAGTTTTTTATTTGTTGATGAGTTGCCTGTATTCACTTTTATTGAAATATGGGTTACAAGAATTTATATACTGATTGCTTTCGTTCATTCACCATTACAAAACGAAAGGAGTTTTTTTTATTCCGTTTATTGCCGGGGTGTTTCCTATTTCTTCAAGCGGACTTCTCCGTTTATCTTTCATTTGTTTAAAATGCGAAGGGGTGAGCCCCGTATTTTTTTTAAACTGGTTCGATAAATGCGCCACACTGCTGTAATTCATTTTCCAGGCTATTTCTGTAATGTTCAACTCACCATAAATAATGAGTTCTTTAATGCGTTCAATTTTATGATTGATGATGAACTGCTCAATGGTTGTACCCTGCACTTCTGAAAACAAATTGGCGAGGTAGGTATAGTCGTGGTTTAATTTGCTGCTCAGGTAATCTGAAAAGTTCACTTTAATCTGTTCATCTGAGTAATGCACCATTTCAACAATGGCATTCTTTATTTTTTCAATGAGCATGGCACGTTTATCATCCATCAGTTCAAGCCCGGAAGCAAGTAAAGCTGTTTTCAGTTCAATACGCTGTTCGGGGTTAATGATTTCCATGATGTCTACTTCGCCCAGGTCAACAACAACAAAGTGAAGGCCGAGTTTTTTCAACTCTTCCTTTACCACCATTTTGCAGCGGGTACTGACCATGTATTTGATAAATAGCTTCAAGTTGATTTTTTTAAAGGGTATATACACAAAGGTGCCCTTGTTCATAAGGCTCCACTTACACAATTACATAAATAAGTTACATCATTCACACATCTTCGAGTGTGATACGTCTTTTTTGCTGGAGTTTTTTAAAGAAGGTTGGGGTGAGACCAGTTACTTTCTTAAACTGGTTCGATAAATGGGCTACACTGCTGTAATTGAGCCTGTAGGATATTTCTGTAAGATTGAGTTCATCGTATAAAAGCAGTTCTTTTGCTTTTTCTATTTTATGTGCAATAATGTAGTGTTCAATGGTTGTGCCTGTTGATTCTGAAAACAGGTTGGCCAGGTAGGTATAGTCATGATTCAGCTTCTGGCTGATATAATCTGAGTTTTTTATCCTGGGCATTTCATCAGCATAATGAATCATTTCAACAACTACATTCTTGATCTTTTCAATCATTTTTGCTTTCTGGTCATCCATTAATTCAAGTCCCGATCTTAATAAACCGGCCCTGAATTGTTCAAGCTGTTCAGCAGTGAGTTCTTCCTTAATATCTACCACACCCAGTTCAACAAATACATAATGCAGCCCAAGCTTTGCCAATTCCTCCTTTACAATCATCTTGCAACGGATGCTGACCATGTATTTAATATAGAGTTTCAATGTTAACAGCTATTGGTTTATATGATCATCCTGTTTTTAATGGCTTGCAATAAGGACGAATAAACGGCTGTAATTGAAATAGGTTTGCCGGGGGCGGGATAATTGCAGATGTCTGGCCTCATCGTAAAGATAACTTAAAAAGGCACCGCTTCCTATGATCTTCATCTTTCTGTGCAAAAACAGTAGCGAAGAAAGGTGGTAGTGATGGCAATCTGAACTTTTTTGGATATACACTGCTGCAAAACAGTAAAAATTAATGCTGATATAATCCGAATAGGTTTCCATACGGATCAGTGAACGTTGCATATTTTCCTTCTGTATACATTGGTTCGGGAATATGTCCGCCGTTTGCAAGAATCAGTTGAATGGTTGCAGGAATATCATACACCATAATAGAAATCATAATTCCTGTTCCTGTTGAAGGTAAGCGACCGGTAACCCATGTGCCGCTTACTTCTGTAACAGCATCATCAAATGAAACATAGCCGTCGCTGCTGATTCTTGTATGCCACCCAAATACGGTTGCATAAAAATGCGCAGAAGCAGTTATATCTGCAGCAGGGATTTCAATGTAACAGATTTTTCCGTTTCCAAAAGTTGGATGCGTTGCGCTGTTCATCTTTCTTTTTTTATAATGTAAATAAACTAAAAGCGATTGAGCATGATCGATTCTATAAGCAATGCCATTTCTTCCGGTTTCATTTTGAGTTTAAGATAAGAATGATTGGTAACTGCTCCACTTATCCATTTGTTTCCTCCTTTTTCATCCGGCTCACAATAACCACCTTCAATTTTGCTCCAGTAAGTGCCGAGGCCATTTCTAACTGCATATAAAACGGCTGTTTGATCGTACGTGGCGTTCGCCAGTATTCTGCCTTTGTACTGATCTTTCATCCAGGGTGCATGCTCACTGAAGTACATCATTCCAATATATAGTAAACTGGTATGGGCAAGCGAGTTAAACACTTCTCCTGTTTTTATAACAACACCAACTTCATAACCGGAAAAAATAACAGGTACAGTGATATTTTGCAAAACAAATTGTGTAACACCCGGCATCTCTCCATTAAAATTCCATTCAGATTTCCCTTC
>JBEBHT010000171.1:0-8577 GCA_040081135.1 Lacibacter sp.
AGCTGCAGAATTGATTTAGAAATTCATGCAGAAAAATTTAGTGAAGACTTCCTGATTCAAAAGGACTTGCTTCAATTAGTTTTTGAATGGTATAATATTTTTAGAGATTCATTTAATGAGAATTATAGAAATAAAGCACTTAACCAAGTTTTGAGACTTTTTGATTCCTTCAGTTTGACAGAAAAAGAAACCAAAGTATTTTATACTATCTGTAGGCATTGGGGGATGACAAAAACCCAATTTGAAGAACAGTACCAAAAATAAACCTAACTGATAAAAAAGTTGATTTAAGTTGTTGATGCTATCTTTAAATAATTTCTTTATGGATAAGAAACTATAACATAGTTCCCACAGATCCGTTTTCTGTTTTCGTTAATTCAAACACTTTTTGCGGTGTCAATTCTTTTTCTGTTTGATGGGAAACATAAAGAATAGCTGATTCACTTTCTGCTGCAATTTTATTAATGAGCTGAATTACTTTGTTTGCATTATGATCATCCAATCCAGCCAGTGGTTCATCAAGAATTAAAAGAGGTGGATGTTTTACCATGGCTCTTGCAATCAATGCCATTCGCTGTTCCCCGGAAGAAAGATCAGAAAACAATTTATTTGCTTTCCCTTCCATTGATAAAAGCTGTAACCACTCATGTGCTGCACGTTTCTGCATATCGCTGGGAATGGTATACAAACCAATTGAATCTACATAACCGGATATAATCATCTGCTGCAGTGTATGTCTTGTGCTGAACAGATCCGTCATGGCAGGAGTGAGATAACCAACTTTATTTTTTATTTCCCAAACCGTTTCACCGCTGCCTTTTTTTCTGCCGAAAATAAACAACTCCTGTCCATACCCTTTTACATTATCACCGGTGATCATAGTAAGCAGGGTTGTTTTACCTGATCCGTTGGGACCTTTCAGTTGCCAGAATTCTCCGGCATGAATGGCCCAGTTGATATTTTGTAAAATCTGTCGTCCATCATAGCTCACATGCACATTGTTAAACCGAACCAGTTCATCTGTTGCTAACTGGTATGTGTGAAGAGGTGGAGGAATTGTTTGCTCTGTTGTTGTTTCTTCACTTTCTTCAGCTGAAATGAATGGAACTGCTTCCCCTTTTTCAGTAAGAGTAATTCTGTTCTTTATAAAATCAAGCGCATCTCTTTGCCTATGCAGAAGTTGTATAATTGGTGTATGCTTCGATATTTTTTCTAATTCTATTCGCAGTGATTGTTGAGCTTCTACATCAAGGTTGTCAAATACATTATCAAGAATTAGCAGCCCTGGTTTTTGTGTTAAGAGATGTTTCAGCAATGCTTTCTTTTGTTCACCACTCGACATAGAACGAAGGCTTTGCTTTGCCGCATCTTCAATTCCTGAATATCCATGGATATCCTCTTCAAGTAAAAACTGCTGCATACTGTACGAAGAAAAAAGTGCTGCATCTGTTTTATTGAACTGTTCAAAAACACCGGTCGCATTTTTATCGAGCAGCTGCTGAATAAAAAAATGTTTATTAAAAGCGTTGGAAAGAAATACGAGATAGTGTTGCATGTTAAACCGCCGTTATTCGTCTGAGCAACAAATAAACAACTATTTTTCTATCTCCAGCAAGAGCTTTGTTTCGGGTTATAATTTCACCGGCTTAACTGTGTAGCCCTGTTTTCGTAATAGAGCAATTACACCAATATCACCGCCAAGATGTGCTGCACCAACAGCAAAAAAGCAGGAAGCTTTCTGCATATTTGTTTTCATTACCGGTATCCAGTTGCTGTTACGTTTGGTTAACAGTTCTGCTTCAGCATTTAGCTGATCCGTTCCCTGTTGTGTTAAGTTGAAGATAGAATCAATATCCTGTGTTTTATAAATGCTGATTAATTTTCCAAACTCTGTAACCTGGTTTTGAAAATCGTTTACCATCTCTTTCAGGTTAGCCACTTCAACACTGTCGGGAATGGCATCAAACACAGCCACCTGTTCTTCGATTGTTTCAAGTCCTTTAATTTCTTTTTTATTTTTTGCTGCCAGCGTCATAAAACTTTGTTCATACGATTCACGGGTTGGGCAATTGAGTGTTTTTTCTGTGAGCATACTCATCAGCATAAACGGTTTGAACGTATTGAACATCATGGCGGAAGTGCCTGTAATTTTTTTGTAACTGCTGTCGAACCGTTTAAATGCAGTATCGCCAAACAGTTGTTTGATGGTTTGTCCTTTGGGTAATTGCAGCAGAGTCATCATCTTCATAATCATTGCCGGGTCATCCATATCAATTTCAAGAAAAATATCATTGGCACTCAGAAATTTCTCCTTCAAAATTTCAGGAAAAAAGAAATCTTCTTTGCAGATGATATGCACTGTGCCAAAGAGATAAGAGGATTGCTGTAATCCATTACCGCTGATTTCCCACAACAGGCTGCTTTTTTCTTTTGTTTGAGCAATTGAATTAAAAGAAATGAATAATAAAAGACAGGAAAGTAGTTGTAGTTTTTTCATAATTATATTTATTTCACTCAGCTCACTCTGAGATAATTTAATCTGTTTTAACTCAGTAGCCTGCTTACAGGCTAATCTTCATTCATTTCATTAACAATAGTCTTCAGCCGTTCAATATGCTGACCATACAATTTACGAACATACCATTTGTTGAGGAAATAAATGGGAATAGTAAGCACAGCTGCAAAAACAATCATCACTGCAAGAAAAACCCAAATAAAAAGAGGTTCTTTTGTTACCGGGTTAGCATTTGTATCTGGTGAATACAAAAAAACGATCATACCGGTTATAATAAAAACAATGGGAAACAGAAGTGTGCCGGACCACATATAAAACTTCACATACTTTTCAAGCACCCGCAGCTGCATATTTAAATTCGACTTTACTTCACAACTTACACATTCCATACGATTCAGCAGTTTTCGTTTCTGCAGATAATAAAAGAAATACAATACACCAATTACAATCAACATCCAGGCAGAAATGAGCATACCGCCCGTATAATTCAAAAAATAGTAGAAGATAGTAAAGACATATAGAATAACCATGAACAACAACTCAAAAAAGAGGTTGCGTTTCATTTTTGCAATGGGGCTTTTTGATTTTTTTTGCAGCAGTGTCTGCAGCTCATCTGCCGATGGGCCCTTTTCTTTGCTTCCCACATCACCCCACATTTCTTTTAACTGATCAAGTTCCATATGTCTGTGCTTTAGTGAGTGTTCTTAATTTTTCTTTTATGCGGTTCATTTTTACACGCAGTGTGCCGCTGCTGATACCGAGAATCTCTTCCATTTCATCATAGCTTTTGTCTTCCAGGTACAGCATCACAATAGCTTTTTCCACTTCGGTTAATCGGCTGATGGCTGCATACATTTCCTTCAGCTTTTCTTCCTTGATTTTTTCTTCATCTGTATCAGCCAGTTCTACCGGTATAAATTCAGGAAAGCTAAGTGCTACTTTCCTGGATTGTTTCCGCAGATTACTGATGGCTGTGTTCAATGCAATACGGTACATCCAGGTGCTGAACTTTGCTTCGCCACGAAAAGAGGCAAACGATTTCCAAAGCTGAATAACAATTTCCTGGTACAGATCATCCTTGTCCGCATCATTGCGGCCATATAGGTGACATACTTTTCGTATGATGCCCTGGTTTTGATTTATCAGCAGTAAAAATTCCTGTTCAGCGGTTTCGGTCATTCAGCCAATTGGTTTTTGTATTTGTTGTATAAAAATCAATTAAGTTACACGCAAATCTTGTTTTGAATGAAATATTCATAAAAATTATCGAGCTAATTTATACACACAGCGATGATAATTTTTTTTGGATATCCTATGTGGCCAAAAAATCAATTTAAAATAACACATGAAAAAAATGTATCATCTCGCCAGCTGCACCACCTGCCAGGCAATTATCAGGGAAACAAAAGTGGCAAAAGCGGGAACGGAAATGCAGAACATTAAAGAAGAAAAGATCACTCCACAACAACTGGAAGAAATGAAAAGCCTTACAGGGAGTTATGAAGCACTGTTCAGCCGCCGTGCATTAAAATATAAAGAGCTTGGCCTCAAAAACAAACAACTCACTGAAGACGATTATAAAAACTTTATCCTGGATGAATATACCTTTCTGAAACGGCCAGTTACCATCTTCAACGGTAAGATCTTTATCGGCAATGATAAAAAAACGGTGGAGGCTTTGAAGAAAGCGGTGAAATAGTTCAGCCTGTTAAATGTTTGTCATTTTTTATCAATCATTGCGGTTTACAGTTTATAATCCGACCGGACAGGTAGACAAAATGAAAATAAACTGTATTTTTATCTGCGGTCAACAGCAGTCAGCTACCGATCGTTAGACGTTTGCCGAATACATTGAAGCAATAAACCTTTTATTATGAGCAAATTTCCGGGCTACCTGCTGAGCAGTCATTTTCCATCGAGGCAAACGGTGGTTTCATTTACTGATGAGTTGATCAATTACCTCTTCCCGGTTATTCATGATCCCAAATCCTTCGACCAGGCAGAAATAAAAATGCAGGTTTCGCTGCAAAAGAAACTGATTGAAATTCTTACACCACTCTCTCAGAACTATGCCATTGATGTAGAAGAAATAGCAGAACATTATTTTGATGAGCTGCCCGACATTAAACAGCAGTTGATTGAAGACGCAGAACTCATTCTTGAATTTGATCCTGCTGCCAAGTCCCTTGAAGAAGTGGTGCTTTCTTATCCCGGCTTCCAGGCAATTATTGTCTACCGTTTAACCCATGTGCTGTACCAGAAACAGATTCCCATTTTACCCCGCATGATGAGTGAGCTGGCACATAGCCGCACTGGTATTGATATTAATCCCGGTGCTGTAATCGGCTGCCCGTTTTTTATAGATCATGGAACCGGTATTGTAATTGGTGAAACAAGTGTGATTGGAAAAAATGTAAAAATGTACCAGGGTGTTACCTTAGGCGCACTTGCCGTAAGAAAAGAAGATGCACAGTTCAAACGTCATCCAACAATAGAAGACAATGTGGTGATTTATGCCAACAGTACCATTCTTGGTGGTAAAACGGTTATTGGTCACGACAGTATTGTAGGAGGCAACACATGGATTATTGAAAGTGTAATTCCGCACAGTGTAGTGTATACAAAAAATCAAATCATTATAGCCGATAAAAAAGATTTTACCGAACCGTTAAACTTTATCATTTAAATTTTTTATAAACGAAAACAGATGAAAGCAAATAACATTTTAGAAACGATTGGCAACACGCCGCATGTAAAGATCAACCATTTATTTTCTGCTGATGTGGAAGTATGGAGCAAACTGGAAAGAGCAAATCCGGGAGGAAGTATTAAAGACCGTATTGCATTAAGCATGATTGAAGATGCGGAGAAAAAAGGATTGCTGAAACCCGGCAGTATCATTATTGAACCGACAAGCGGCAACACCGGTATTGGCCTGGCAATGGTAGCTGCGGTAAAAGGATACGAAATCATTTTAGTAATGCCCGAGAGTATGAGTATTGAACGCCGCAAGCTCATGAGTGTATATGGTGCAACATTTGAGTTAACACCCCGTGAAAAAGGAATGAAAGGTGCTATTGAAAAAGCAAAAGAATTAGTGGAAGCAACTCCCGGCAGTTGGATGCCCCAACAGTTTGATAACCCAGCGAATATTGAAGTGCATGCAAAAACAACTGCACAGGAAATCATCGCTGATTTTCCAGAAGGACTGGATTATTTAATTACGGGTGTTGGTACTGGCGGGCATATTACCGGAGTTGGCCGTGAATTAAAAAAGAAATTCCCCAATATAAAAGTGTTTGCTGTTGAGCCCGAGTTATCTCCTGTTATCAGTGGTGGTGCACCTTCTCCACATCCCATTCAGGGAATTGGCGCTGGGTTTATTCCTGCCAACCTTGATGTAACTGTTCTGGATGGTGTAATACAGGTTAGTAAAGATGAAGCATTTGACTATGCTCGCCGTTCTGCAAGTGAAGAAGGAATCTTCCAGGGAATTTCAAGCGGTGCAACCATGGCTGCAACTGCAAAGAAAATTCCTGAAATGGCAAAGGGCAGTCGTGTTTTAATTTTCAATTACGATACAGGCGAACGCTATTTCAGTGTTGAGGGTTTGTTTTAATCAATAAATTTCTGTTCAATAAAAAAAGACATCGATGATCGATGTCTTTTTTTATTTAGCTAAACTCTGCCACTTTCATAATAACTCCTTCAATTTGATATTGTTTTGACTGCAATTACTTATTTTCAATTGCCATGAATCCCGCTGCTGAAATCATTTACTATTACCTCCTGCTGTACACACTTGGATGTGCCTCACTCGCCTTCATGTACCACCTCGTATTGTACATTCAAAGAAAAGAAAGACTGTTGCTGTATTACTGGGTTTATCTGTTCCTGCTTTCTTTGTTTTTGTTAAGCAGGGTATTATTGTCAAAAGATCAAAGCGGTCATGCACACAGTACCTGGCTCTTTCAATTCTGGGACGAGTTATTGCAGCTTCTTTTTTATTACGGCTATATTGAATTTGTAGGGCGTGCTCTCGATATTCGTCCGCATAGTCACCGCAAACTTTATTTTTTCTGGAAAACACTTTCAACAATTATTTTGCTGATCGCTGTATGTCATGTAGTGCTGATGCTCACACATACAATTGAAATCCGCAACAGGTATTTATTCCGTGGATCGAGGTTGCTGCTGATCGTTATTTCATTGGTTGTGCTTCTTATTTATGCATTCAGAAAAACAACCGTTTTTCAACGGTACATACTTGCCGGTTCTTTAATCTTCCTCGTAACAGGTGCTCTTGCTTTTGCCTCTTATGTGTACCATTTCAGTATTGGAAATATTTATGCCCTCGGCTTTACGTTTATAGGTGAAGTGGCAGATGTGCTTTTATTTTCTGCCGCTATGGGCTATCGCCTCCGCATTACTTATGAAGAAAAGGAAAAGGCTATGAAAGAGCTGGAAGAACAAAGGGAGCTTGTAAGGCAAAAAGATATTGAACGGGTAGAGGCAGTTATGGAAACCCGTTACCAGGAAAGAAACCGAATTGCCCGTGAACTGCACGATGAGGTTGGCTCATCACTCAGCAGCATCAATATCTTCAGCACAGTAGCAGATCAATACATACAACAGAACCAGGCAAAAGCGGGTGAGCTGGTGAATAAAATTAAACTCACATCAGAAAAAGTGATGGAAAACATGAGTGATCTTGTTTGGGCCATTAATGCAGAAACCGACGACACACAAAGTCTGGTAATACGTATCCGCCAGTTTGCATCATCTCTGCTTGATGCAAAGAACATCCGGCTTGAAATAGAAACAACGGAACCTGTTCAGCAACTCCTGTTAAAAACAGACGCCAAAAAAAACATTCTGCTTGTATGCAAAGAGGCCGTTAACAATATTGCCAAATACAGCGGTGCATCAGCAGCTTTTATACAAATTCATTTAAAAGATGAGCAGCTTCATCTGCAAATTTCTGATAACGGAACAGGTTTTATTCCCGGTACAACAAGGGGAAACGGCCTGATAAACATGAAAACCCGTTGCAAAGAATCAGATGGCAGTTTTGAAATTAATTCATCGGCTGAAAAAGGAACTTCCATTGTCTGCTCGTTTCCGCTTACTAGAATTAGCAATTGATTATTCCGGTAGAAAGGTTTTAATTTGATAGTATGCCAAAGATAAAAGTGCTGATATATGACGACAATATCGACAGAAGGGATAGCCTTTCAGCACTGTTATTACTGGCAGAAGAAATGCAGTGTGTTGGCGACTTTCCTGATTGTTCAAATGTGCAGGAGCAGATCGGAACCCTGCAGCCACATGTTGTGCTGATGGATATTGATATGCCAAATGTAAATGGTATTGAAGGGCTGAAAATTATCAGGCTTCATTTTCCTGAAGTAAAAGTATTAATGCAAACTGTATTTGAACAGAATGAAAAAATATTTGACAGCATCCGCTTTGGTGCTGCAGGATATATATTAAAAACAGAAACACCTACCAAGATACTTGAAGCAATTCGTTATGTAAATGAAGGAGGTGCAATGTTGACTGCATCAGTTGCTGCCAAAGTGTTGCAGTATTTCCGGCAGGAAGCAACACCGGTGGCACAGGCCGATTATGATCTTTCCGATCGAGAAAACGAGGTGTTGAAATTACTGGCCGATGGCAACAGCTACAAAATGATTGCAGGCAAATTATCCATTACATATTTTACCGTGAACGCACATCTTAAAAAGATTTATGAAAAACTGCAGGTGCATTCTGCCAGTGAAGCCGTTGCAATGGCTCTGCGTCAAAAACTTGTATAGTCTCTTCTTCTATTACTAATATTAGCAATTGTGCTGTACCGTAAGATTACTGAACTTGTTCTGCATAATAGCGGTAACTATGAAAAGGTTTGTTCTCCTTGTTCTGATAATCTCATTCTCTTCTATTTCACGGTCACAGGATATTGAAGCAATTAATAAATTGAAAGATAGCCTTGAACGTGTTATAAAACAGTTCGAAGCGCAAATGAAAATGCCCCAGGGGCAGACTAAACAGCAAAAACC
>JBEBHT010000550.1:0-1853 GCA_040081135.1 Lacibacter sp.
CCGGCCTGTTATGCTCAAACATGAAGGTTGTTTTGCTGGTAAAAGGGTTGGGGTAATTGTACACCCTTTCAATTTTAAACTCTTCGTCTTTCACCACTTTAAACTCAAGCCTGTATTCACTGCTGTTGTTCTGAACATCCCATGCTTTGATAGTAAGCGTATGCAGCCCTTCTGATAAATCAGGAAGTTGAAACCGAACTGAACCTGCCTGGTAACTGTCTGCCTCTGCTTCGTAATAATCATTGAGTATAAAAAAGCGGCTGTTATCGTTATCTAATGTGGCAATGAGATCATGACCAATGCCTGTACCCACTGTATTAATGCCACTTGAATCAACTAAGTTCAGCAGCAATACTGGTGTTTGATTGGCAATACCACCGTTGACGAATTTTTTATCATTGAGCCAGCCTTTAATGGTTGGGCCTGTTTGATCACTGATTGGGTTTGTTCCTGCACCACCAACAATAATGGAGGTTTCAGCCCCGTTTCCATCCTTCGTGCCATCTTCAGCATAATAATTAATCTTCCCGTTTCCAAACTGGTAGTTGATATCTTTTGGAACAACAAACGTGTAACTGAATTGCCCGTTGGTAACTTTTGCCTTCCCTTTAAAAATAATATTCATCTGATTATTGAAGGTTACAACATTACTTGTGGCATCATTTCCAAACGTCTTTACCTGCTGAACCTTATCAAAAATTACAGGGTAAACATTTCCGTTAAATCCGGTCAGGCGGTTACCGGAAGCATCTGTTACTTCGCCTTTGATGGTATAACGGTCCAATGCTTTTAATGTATCAGCTGATGGTGCCTGATTATTGATTGAAGTTGTTTTTACTTTCAGTGTTGGAAATCCAAGACGAACAGCAGGATCACCAAGCAAAGTAAACTTCCTGTTATTGATCACATCACCAAAATTCAAGTAGGTATAATTCTTTGCCTTCTTCATGGCATCACCGAGCGTTGGAAAAATTCCGTTTGCATCAGTTGCCAGTGCCATCTGGAAATAGTTATTATTGATGATGCGGTTACTGAAAGCAAACACCACACGGGTGGTTGTCATTAATGCAATGGCACCTGTTTTTTCCCTGATCAAAATATTTTCTCCAATTGAATTCACAGCAGGATTATCATAAGGAGCAAAATCGCAGGTAGCAGTAATAAACAATGGAAGTCTGTCGGGATTGTTCCAGCTGTTTACCATGTCCTGATCGAGAACTGCTTCCTCAGCTAATCTTCTGAAACCACCGTGACCGCTGTAATTCCAGATCAATGTGCCGGAAAATATTTTATTGTTGATGGCCTGGTTTGCATCAGGGTAACGGCTGCCGCCACTTCCGCTTTGCTGACGGTAAGCATCGAGATAAATTTTCGAGAGATTGAATGTTTTGTTTTGCTGAATTACCTGTGCATGCAGTTCAGCATCATCGAGGTGAATGTTATTGTCTTCATCATCCGCCACCAGCGATACTTCATTTCTCCATGGACCATAACTTTCTTTGGCATGATAACGAATCACTTTATCAACCACATACTTTGCTTCCTGCGGATTCTTTGCAGGAATACGGCCAATGCCAATATCAATTAAACTTACAGGAAAAGACTGGTTGATGTTATCTGCATCATCGAGCAATCCAAAAAAATCATCAGATGTATAAGTTGACAAAGGATCAAGAGAAGCATTGCTTTCATAACAGGGAACAAGGTTTGTATTTGCACTGACTCTGTTTTGATAATCATAGGATGCGTCACCAAATAATAAAAGATAACGGGGACGTTTGGTTGTATCGTTCCCAGCTTTATCATAATACATTTTTACAACATCACGGATAGCCGCCGGATCAGCTGTGCCT
>JBEBHT010000172.1:0-8564 GCA_040081135.1 Lacibacter sp.
AGAAACAGGAGTATAAGCCCTGTCCATTTTAGAATTTTTTTGAACATGATGGTTGGTTTTGGTTGATTAATAGCACGGGAACGAACCAAATATGTCAGTGAATTTTACAGGCTTTCTGTCAGTGGAGGAGAATAAGCAAATAGAAAAATAAAACTAATTTCAGAAAAACGCAAGTGAGATTGCTGATTTGTTAATCGGGTTGTTCCAAAATCAAAAAGTAAAGGCAATTTTCAGTTTTGCAAAGAAGGGAGTGCCGGGTGTAAAATGTAACTCAGTTACTTCAGCAGGTTCGTTTTTTAATCTTGATGTTGTGGCAAACTGTGCTTCGTTCCAGTTTGTATTGAAGATATTTTCCAACACGATCCCTAATTCAAGTTTGCTGATGGCATAACTTACAGAAGCATCTGTTACAAAATATCCTTTGGCAATAATGCTGTTATCTTCATTAGCAGGTCTGTTTTTCAGGTAGCGATATCGAAGACTTGCATTCATTCCCTTACTATGCTGATAACTGATACCTCCCGTACTTGTAAATGCAGGAGCAAGTGGAATATAATTTTGTCCTTTTGCCTGTTCAATACTTCTTCCTTTTGATAGATTCAGGTTTACATCAGCATATAGATTTTTCAGCGGCTGCCAGCGAACAGAAATATCTGCACCAACTCTTCTTGTTTTACCACCGGGTTCAACAATCCCTTTATCACCAACATAAATAAATTCCTGCTCTAAAAACAAATGCCAGATGGCTGCATTAATAAATAAGGAAGCAACAGGTTTCCATATAATGCCAAGATCAGAGCCATAAGATGCCGGAAGAATCTGCCGGCCTGTTTGTGGCAATACCACTCTTGTATCATTACTGTGAAATCCTTTTCCATTTTTAAAATATAGCTGCAGTTGTTTACTGGCGGTATACTGAATGTTGAACTTGGGGCTGAAAATTAGCTTTTGCTGAGAAGGGAGCGAAGCCACCAGTTTGTTGATGTAAGCAAACGAAAAGTAATCGGCTCTTACAGCGATGTTGAATAGCCAGTTGCCTCTTTGTATTTTTTCATCTGCATAGAACCATGCATTTGCTTCATTGATATTTCCGAGCTGAATCTGCTCTAATAATTCAGTTTTGTTTTTTGTATGCGCCAATGCTGAATGATGAGTAGCATCAAAACGCAGACCGGTACCAAAGCTGCTGATGAAATCAGTTGCACCTGCTGTTCTTTTTATTTGATATGTGGATTGCCATCCGTAGATATCTCTGGCTTCTGATTGCCTGATTTGATCACCATTGACAGGATCATTTAAAAAGAATGTAAAGTTGGAGAACAAGTTGAAATGATAATGGGAGTAATAGAGTTGATGTTCAAGCAGATTGTTGTTGTGTAAACGTTGCGTAAGTTTTGCGCTGAAGTTGATACGGCCCGTATATCCACCTTCTGTATCGTCAATGGCTCCGAATCTTGTAATCGTTCCGCTGTTTACTGCACGTTCAGGAATTTGGCCCGATGCGTCCCATTTACTGTTGAACAGGTTTGCCTGTATAATGAGCTTTGTTTTTTCATTCAATTGTACATTATATTTTCCCCACAGATTGAAACGGTTGAAATGCTGCGGACTTTCAAAAGCGCCATCACTGTACAAATACTCTGCGGCAATATATGCACTTTGTTTTTTACTTTTTTCGGGTAACAGATTGTACATAGCCAATCCCCTGAAACTGTTGAATAAACCTGTTTCAAGCTGCAGTGTATTCTTCGTTAACCTGTTGGCAGTTTGTAATTCAACATAGCCGGCAGTGTTGAAGTTTCCCTGTTCTGCATAATAACTTCCTTTTCCGTAATCAATATGTTTTACGAGTTCAGGAATAACAAAATGCAGATCAGCATATCCCTGTCCGTGAGCATGCGAAGGCATGTTCACCGGTATTCCATCAACTGTAATTTGTACATCAGTGCCATGATCCACATCAAAACCACGCAGGAAAATCTGTTCGGCTTTTCCGCCTCCCTGGTGCTGTGCAATAAATAAACCGGGTACATAACGTAAAAAATCCTGTGCCGAATTAACAGGGCGAATGGACAGATCAATTTTACTGATGCTGTTTGAAATTGTTTTTGTACCGGCAGATGAGATCAGCAACTCTTTCAGGTTAAAGGCAGTGGGTTTCAGTAAAATTGTTTTTGCAGCCGATTCAGTATTGATTTCATGCAAACCATATCCTATTGCTGATATTAAAATTGTTTGTTCATTTTTCTGCAACTCAACAGTAAAGGAGCCATCTTTTGCAGATGTAATGGTTTTACTGCGGGTTTGTATAACAGCGCCATCTAATGGTTCATTGCTGATGCTGTCGAGAATGCGCCCGCTGTAACTGTTCTGTGAAAACAGGAATACAGAATTGCAGAACAGCAGAACAAATAATAATATCTTTTTCATTTTGAGGATAGATAGTTAGAGCGTTCTTAATTCCTGTTTAATTTCATTTGTAACCAGCGGCCCCAGTTCAAAGCTGCTTTCTAAAGCAAGGGTCAGATATTTCTTTGCTAAACTTTTATTGCCGTTGTATTTTAATACTACGCCTGTGTGGAATAATGCAGTTGGCTCAAATGTTCTTTTTATAACCTGTGCTTTTGCTATCTGTGCGGCTTCGGAAGTATTTCCTTTTTTGAAAACAGCCCAGGCCAGCAGATCGTACGATTGAGGTGTAGGTCGGTTATTTACCTCTGTTTCTGCAATGCGCATTGCTGCAGTATAGTTTTGCTGCTCATCAGTCAGCAGATTAAAGAGATATTTATTATACATATCACCATAAGCCGGTTTGCTAACTTCATTTATAAAGGAATTGATGTAATTTTTTTTAGCTGTAAGATCATTTTCAAAGGATGCAATGTCAGCCAGTAATAAATCATAATCAGGTACAGGATGATTCGCTTTTAACCAGCCAAGAATTTTTTTGGCAGCTGTTGTATTTCTGTCGTGAGAAAAAGCAATCCATGCAATGCCTTTCCATGCCTGGTAATAATGAGGATCTGTATGAATTACAGCAAGGTATAAACGATAAGCATCTTCTACTTTGTTATGATGGCCATACATATCAGCGAGATTTGTTTTAGCCCAAAGAATAAGATGCTCATTTTTTGCACTCTCCATTTCAGCAAGTGCCTTTTCCATCATACGGATACTCTCTTCTGCATTGCCCTTATGATCTTCCAGTTTGGAAGAACGGATATAATACTCGAATGTGTTTTTGTAACGGAAGCTGTTGAGAATTTTCTCTGCCTGGTTGTATTGTCCCAGTTCCAGCTTTACATCAAACTGCTGTAAACTTGTAAGAAAGCGGTCATCACCCATTGCGGTTGCAGTATCTAAGTAAAGATCAGCCTGCTTAAACTGGTGTTGTGTTACACAGTTGGCAGCAAGTGAACGGTAGATACCTGATCCAAAATGTTTTTGCAGATTATTGGCAGCATGATATAAGCTGTCGCTTTTATGCACATCATTAATATTGCCACTGTATTGAAACTGCCTGTTATATAGCGATGCCATTTTTACCTGGGCTACCAAATCACTGTTGTTTTTCTGCAAACGGCTGTTCCAGAAATTCATATCCATTTCTAGTAACTGCAAATGCCGGTTGGGTTGCACAGTTTCAAGCAGAGACGAAAAATCTTTTTCATCAGCAATGGTTGCTGAATGGTTTGTACAACTGAATACCGAAATGCAGCAAATAAGGATGAGGAAAATATTTTTCATGTGCCTGTTTGTTTTGAATGCTGTTTTTTAAATAAGGCGCAGGCTATGCCTGCGCCTTTGAGGATTGGTTCGCTTATTAATGCGGAGTTGACAGATAGGGAAATGCGGTAAGGAACGGTTTATCATTTGCACTTACATTGTCGCTGGTAAGTGTTGGATTTGAAGCACCGGTTGGTCCGCCAAACAATATGAGCAGTTCAACATCAATTACATCATCAGCTAATGCACGGCCTGTTAAGATGTTGGTACCATCAAAAAATGTAGTGGGAGCTGTTGTTGATGCATTCAATACATCTATTGATAAAAGACCGATTAACTGATCGGCGGTTTGTCCCAATGCATTGGTTGTATAGCCGGGATTGAGCGCCAGTAATTTTGTTTTGAATTTGCTGAAGAACGCAGCATTCATTTGTGAAGGGATGGTTGTATTAAACATATCCTTTTCGCCTGTGCTTACAAATACTGTATTAATAGCAGGGCGTGCCATCTGGTCCTGCATTTCATATACTGTTTGGGGAGCGTTGTCGTTTTTTTTGCAGGATGCAAAAAGCAGTCCGCCTGCTAACAAAGTGAATAAACTGATACTTAGTTTCATTGGAAAATAGTTTAGTGTTTACAATTATTGAAATGAATTAATTGATCGCTTTTTTGCTTTCAAGCCAAACGTTCAGTGAACCTGTTCCGCCTAATTTTGATTTGGGAACTTCAATCACAACGCTCAGTACATTTGTGCCTGCAAACGAATCTGACCCGGGCTTATTAAATCCCGTTTCTGTACCTGCAATTACTTTTTTGTATTGAACAAGATCAAAGAAGAAGGGATCATCACGAGGCCCTGCAAAAACCTTAATTCCGTTCTGTTCGCCAATTTTTGCAGTTTCGCCATACATCGTTACATCTGCCTGTGCGGCAAAAGCACTTTCACTGATTACACTTTTTGTTCCGGTTTGCGATGGTTTGTACGGGCCATACACTTTCATTTTTCCATTTTTTACAATGGCTTGAATCACGAGGTCTTCTACATTGTCGTTGTTGTTGTCAATGTTAAATTCCAGCAAAGTTTTTTCATCAAATTTTGCAGTGCCTGTTACTGCAGGTGATAATAAGCCCTGCGTGTTTGCTACAAATACCAGGTTGCTTGTAGTTTGTCCACGGAATACATACACATCTGTAATGTCAGTTGTTTGATTGGAAACAGCCGGTGCATCAAGATGATCGGCAGCATAGAGGATTCCCCCGGCTGCAAGTACAACTGCTGCTGCAACAGACAGATAAAGTTTTTTGCTTTTCATTGTTTTTGTTTTAATTAATATTTTGTTTGAAATGTTACACAATTATCAGCGGTTGATAAATTATGTGTGTTGTTAATTACGACTGAACAGTGTCATTTGGATTTATGAAATGAAATCAATTATTATTTTGTTTTTTTCAGGCCTTTGCACGGTAGAAATACATTCTGAATTGATGATGTATAAAAACATTTCTGAAACAGCAGTAATAACGGTTTATTTTTTTTAACCAGTGTTCAGGTAGGTGCATAAAAAAAGACTGGTAATAACCAGCCTTTTTTTACTTAAAAAACCAGACACAGTGTTACTTAGGTAATACAACGGCATCAACTACATGAATAACCCCATTGCTTTGATATACATCTTTGATGGTTACAGTGCTCATGCCACCTTTTTCATCTTTAATCATCAGTTTATTTCCTTTCATCCAGAGCCATAATTTTCCACCCTGTACGGTTGTTAATTCGGCTTTGCCCATTCCTTCTTTAATAAGGCGTGCAATTTCTTTTGAATCGAGACGACCGGCTACAACATGATAAGTAAGTACAGCTGTAAGGGTGCTTTTGTTTTCAGGTTTCAGTAATGTTTCAACGGTTCCTGCAGGTAATTTTTCAAAAGCTGCATTGGTAGGAGCAAATACGGTAAACGGACCTGCGCTCATCAGTGTTTCAACAAGACCTGCAGCTTTTACAGCAGCAACCAAAGTGGTATGGTCTTTTGAGTTCACCGCATTTTCAACAATGTTTTTGGAAGGATACATGGGGGCGCCGCCCACTTCAACTGTTTTTTCGTTCATCTTTTTTGGAGCCATTGTTTGTGCATTAATGCTGTTTACGGTTACAATAGCTGCAATAGCCAGTGCAAGCATTTTTACTTTTTTCATTTTGTTTGATTTTTATTGAGTGATCATTGATGTACGAAGCGGAATAAACTTCGGTTTCCGGTCAGCAAATTTTTTTTGAACGGGAACAGATACACTTACGGAAGGGGAGGAAAGCTGGATTTCAAGGGGAGAAATATTTCTGAAATTAAAGGGCTCTTTGTATGCAAAACCTGGATTCTTTTCGGGAGCCGGGCTTATTACCAGGGCATCGCTACGGTTATACTGTTGTCTTTATTAAGCCTTATAAAAATTTTGGTATAAGATTTCACCGGACGACCGCCCTGTTCAGAAGGTGTCCATGAACAGGACGTTTTTAATTCATCCATTATGAATTGAGCAAAGGGAGAATAATTGCCCCGCTTTAGTTCAATTCGCTTAAGACAACTGTCTTTGTTATCAATTATTATATCAAAAAGGAGTGCAGTTTCAACAGGTCTGTTTTTTTTAAACAGGCTGCCGTTTCTGTAGGAAGTTTCAATTTTCTTTTGTAACTCTTTAATGCCATTTTTATATCCCGATAAGATCTCTACTTTAGTGAAAACCATTTCATCTATTTCTTCTTTCTTTACCGGGCAGTTGAACTCAAGTCTGCATTTAATGGAGTCGGCATCAGCAGCGCATTTAATGAAAGATGGTTTGCTGCATCTATTTAATGATGCAGCTGCAAGTTCTTTGTTGGGGGAAGGGAAGCGACCATATTTTTTTTCAAAGAAGTAGCTGTCACCAATAAAGCTGAGGTCGTAAGATTCATAGTTATTGAAGTATGAGTTTTTATAAGTTGTATCCTGCCAAATAGTTTTTGGATAAACACTTATATAGTTCACGCTGTCAGCATAAATATTAAACTGAACCTTTTCAATAACCGGATTCCTGGTAAAAAAATCTTTTGAAGATGTATTGACAAAGCTGGTATCAACTATCTGCGTATTCTGGGCCGAAGAATTCAGGGAAACAGCAAATAATAAAAGAAAATAAATGCGTTTCATGAATTAAAGTTACTCCAAAATCGGCCTCAACCATCTTGTTGCATCTTCCATACTCATGCCTTTCCGTTCAGCATAATCAGTAAGCTGATCCTTTTCAATTTTACCAACACCAAAATATTTACTTTCAGGATGAGCAAAATACCAGCCGCAAACAGATGATGCAGGATACATGGCCAGTGATTCTGTTAAATGAATACCTGTTGCTTCTTCGCCGCCCAATAAATCAAACAGTTTGTATTTTTCTGTGTGATCAGGACAGGCAGGATAACCCGGTGCCGGACGGATACCTATGTATTGTTCTTTAATAAGATCTTCATTGCTAAGCGTTTCATCTTTTGCATATCCCCAGAATTCTTTTCTTGTACGCTGATGCAACACTTCTGCAAATGCTTCAGCCAAACGATCGGCTAATGCCTGCAGCATAATTTTATTATAATCATCATGTGCTGCTTCAAAAGTCTTGATGTGTTTTTCAATTCCCTGGATGGTTACTGAAAAAGCGCCGATATAATCTTGAGTCGTGAGTGGTGAGTCGTCAGTGGCTGTCGGTTGAATAAAATCGGCTAACGATATATTTGGCTGTCCTTCTGCTTTTTTAATCTGCTGACGAAGGAATTGCAAATGCACAACTTCATCAGGTCCTTCTTTCTGATTCAACACTGCAACAGCATCTTTCCCATCACTGTTGGCGGGCCAGAAACCAATGGTTCCTTTTGCGGCTAACCATTTTTCATTTACAATCTGGTCAAGTAAGGCGTTTGCATCATTGTACAGCTTGGTTGCTTCAACACCGATCACAGCATCTGTTAAGATAGCAGGGAATTTTCCGTGCAGTTCCCAAGCAATAAAGAATGGTTGCCAGTCAATATATGTTCTGATCTCAGAAAGATCATAATTGTCGAATTGTTTTACTCCGGTAAATGTTGGAGTAACCGGAGTGAAACCGTTCCAGTTAATTTTTGTTTTGTTCTTCTGTGCATCAGCCAGCGTCAAATACTGTTTGACTGTTTTCTTATTATTGAAATCGTCTCTTAATTTTTCATACTCTGCCTGTATACCCTGCAGGAAAGCAGGTTTCTGATCCGGGCTCAGTAAACTTCCTGCAACAGTTACACTACGGCTTGCATCCAGTACATGAATAACACCTTCATTATACTGCGGATTAATTTTTACAGCTGTGTGCATGCGTGAAGTGGTGGCGCCTCCAATCAGCAATGGCTGTTTCATTCCACGACGTTTCATTTCATGGGCCACATGCACCATTTCATCAAGAGAAGGGGTGATGAGACCACTCAGGCCAATGATGTCAACATTTTCTTTAACAGCAGTGTCTAAAATTTTATCGGTTGAAACCATTACACCCAGGTCAATTACATCATAACCGTTACAACCGAGTACAACGCCAACAATATTTTTCCCGATATCATGTACATCACCTTTAACTGTTGCCAGTAAAATTTTTGCAGCACCTGCACTTTCTTCATTTACTGTTCCTGCCGCCAAATGTGCATTCTTTCGGTCTTCTTTTTCCTGTTCAATATATGGAGTAAGGATCGCCACACTTTTCTTCATCACCCTTGCACTCTTTACTACCTGCGGTAAAAACATTTTACCTGCACCAAACAAATCACCCACTACATCCATGCCTGCCATGAGTGG
>JBEBHT010000173.1:0-8545 GCA_040081135.1 Lacibacter sp.
ATATTAAACCCTGCATAAAATTTTTGACTGATATGATATCCAAAATTAGCCGAGAGGTTCACTGCATTGAGTTGAGATGATGGCACTAATAATGAATCAATATTCGCCTTGATATTCTCAATAAAAAATACAGCCGGTCCCTTTCTTCCAGAAGTAATCCGTGCAGGCGCAGAAATGAAATAGTTACTTTCTGCAAAATAAGAGGTGACTCTTATTCCTGCACCAATTTCAAAGTTCTTTTTCTTTCCAACTCCACGGAACTGTATAAAGGAAATTGCTCCTGTACCCTGCGATTTACCAACTGATCCCGACAGATCAATCACACCGTTTGTTTTCATTCGTTCTGTTTGTGCAGTTAGCGATACAGTACAAAAAAGTACACAGACAGACAACATTATAATTCTTATGCTCATTTTTGATTGGAAATAAATTTTACAAGTACCTGTTTTATCTGCGATTGAAACACAAACAGCAATACTCCGCAGGATATAAATACTATCAACGCATAAATAAACAGCAGCCCGCCATCTCCCTTTACTTCAATGCCAAGTTTTGCAACATGAAAAAATAAAGCTCCTCCCATTAAACCCATGCCCAGTAATGCACCAAAAGCCGTTGTTCGGGGCCATAGTAAAAGAACAGATGCAATCAGTTCAAACACGCCGGTGCCAATTCTTCCCCATGGCTCCATACCCAGTGTACTGAATATATAAACCGATTCTTCACTTCCGGTAAATTTGAAAAATAATGTTTGTAGCATAATAACAGCTGCTGCCAGCCTGAGTATCCAGAGAACCCAGTTGAGTGGTTGATTAATAGACATATGTTTTTGGTTAATTGTTATAAATTTTTGATAGCTGGCCATTTTACATTCGCAGAATCAATCAGGGCCATTCTGTTTTTATCCCAGAGTCCTTTCACTTTCATGTTATAATTAAAATACAGCTTGCCATTAACAATGGTCCATGTATCGGCCTGCGTTGGAGCCTTATGCCCCTGTGAAGTCCCATAAGCACAATAGCCGCCAAACTGCGGCGCAAACTTTTCAGGCGCAGTTTTAAAACTGTCGAGGTTTGATTTTGAAATAAAATTCCATTGCACGTTTTTCCAGTTGCAGCTGAATTCGCTGAGTCCTTTCAATGGCTTTCCTTCAGTAAAGAAAGCAACAGGATCATATCCATTAATTGCTATGCCAGATGGAGCAAATACTTCAGATGACTGAGCAGTCGCCGCCTGAATAAAGAAGACAACGCTTATCATGATTGAAAAGAAAATTTTCATTTTGCAGTTGCTATATTTTAATTAATAAAATTTTGCCCAGTTGGCATTTGCCTTTGCTTTCAGGCTGGCTTCATCCTTATTCCATGTCTTCAGTGTATTATTGAACAGCTTATTATAGAATAGATATAACTGACCATTGATGATCTTAAAGGTTTCCGGATCAACCTCCACTTTTTCGCCGGTTGCACCCATTGCATATGCACACCATCCTCCAAACTGCGGTTCATACTTTGAAGGGTTGCTTTTAAATTCTTCTTTATTTGCAGCGTTTGCAAATTGGTATTTAATTCCCTGGTGATATACAGCGTTGGATTCGTTTCCCCTAACAGCTTTGTTCAATTTAAAATAAGCAACCACATCGTAACCCTGCACAGCCACACCGTTTTGCAGATTAAATGCGGCTTGCCTTTTTTGATTCTGTGAGAAAGCAAACAGATTTATGAAGAGAAAGAAAAAGAAAAAAGATAACTGTTTCATTTTTTGTAATTAATGAAACAAAAGTAGAAGCAATTAATATGGGTGATTGTCGTCTATCCGACGGTCAGGCTCTTTTGCAGATTTTTAACAGAGGGCACTTTGATTGATTGTCTTGAAACCGAAACAAGACCGGAAGTTTCAAGTTCATTGAGCATGGTGGTAACTGTTTGACGGCTGCTGCCAATCAACTGTGCAATATCTTCATGTGTCAGGAAATTATGAATCTTATAGGCATCCCCATCTTCAGTATCGCCTTCTTCTTTGGCCAGCATCAAAAGGAAATTAACAAGACGTGTCTTGACATCCTTATTCAACAGGTTCACTAAACGATTCTGAAACTTGTGCAGTTTTTGTCCTACCTGTTTGCTGAAATGAAATGCAATTTCCGGTTTCTTACGTAAGAGTTTTTCAAAGTCATCAATATTGAATGCACAGAGTGATACGTCACTTTTATAAGCCTGCGCAAATTCACCATTCAAATTATTCCTCTCCAGTGAAAACTGCCCAAATACTTCTCCTTCACGCAGAATTTCTTTGATCACTTCTTTTCCCTCATCATCAATATAACCAATTTTAATGGTACCGCCTTTCAGAAAATACAGCTTGTTGTTCCATGCAGAATCAAAGTACACATACTCTCCTTTTGCTGCTTCTATGAAGTGATGCACAAGGTTCAGCTCCTCGTATTCCTCATCAGAAATATGGGAGAACAAATCGTAGTTACGTATTAGCAGAAATTTTTGATCCGCACTCATATCATGAAATTAATCATATTCCTGCAGCAATTTAAAGTGCTTTTGGGACTGCTGCAAAAACCTGTACCCTTTCTGAAAACTCCAGTAAGGATAGCCATTCCGGTTGTTGTACTTACTGATTTCGTACAATGCTTTCCAATGTTTCAGGATTTCTTTATAGGCGTCAACCAATTTCATGTTACAATCATAAATATGGTTTGGTTCAGCCCCGCAACCGTTATATTCAAGAATCATAAAATTCTTACCTGCTTTGAGATCTTCAATGCTTGTTGTTTTAATATCGTAACGGCCGTAATAAAAGTATTTAGAGTAATGACTCAGTTCATCAAACACTTTGTGCAGCTGTTCATCAATTTCATTATGCAGATTGGTGAAATGAGCACCCCGGTTATGATTACCTGCATATGACAGATAAAAAACCTGATCCTGTTCTATCACCCTGTCAAACCTGTGACCATGACGATGCTGCATTTCCTCAAAACGGTGTTTAGCTCTTGGATGCTGCTCAACCAGTTCTTTCAGTCTTAATTTCCCATTACCAATTACATGCAAGAGCTCCTTGTTAATAAACCCGCTCACAATTCCTTTTTGCTGCGCAGGGTGCCTGTAATAAAATACACTTACTTCAACGGGCAGTTCAATTAAATCCTGCACTATGTATTCAACAGGTATGCGCTCATGATACTTCTGCAGCTGATCTTCTGTATCAATTTTTCTGAAGAGAATTCCCTTCATCCCCACATCAGGTTTTACAATAAATGGATATTGAAAACCAGCTTGCTCAAGTTTTGCTTTCACTTCTTCAAAGGGAAGATCATGCATCACATAAATCGTCTTAGGAATTGTATGTGGAGGCAGCTGATCGTACATTTCTTTCTTGCCTTCACCTTCAAAGCCACCAAATGCAATCGTTGGATTGGAAGGAGTAAAAAACCAGATAGCCCTGCTTCTGATGATATACCAAACCCACACAAAGCTGATGGGAAAATAAATCAAAGCAAAAGGCCAGAGTTCCCAGTTCGACAAACGTTCAAAAAATTTTTTCATTATTCGGTTCAAAGATAACAGGCCATGCTAATATTTGAACAATCGGCCGACAGTATTTCCACTGCAAATCTTCTATACTGACCTTTATCAGCATAATAATTTTTGATTCCACTATTCAAAAAATGAAAATTTTATCAAGTATGTTTAACTGCTTTTACCATAGTTTTGAATTAAATTCATTTGCATGCATGTATCAACAATGGCTGAAATGATGGCCAAAAATGAAACACCTGAGGTATTATTCTGGGTTGGATGTGCCGGCAGCTTTGATCAGCGGGCACAAAAAATTACAAAGGCCTTTGCCACTATATTAGATAAGGTTGGGATAAAATTTGCCATACTGGGCAAAGAAGAAATGTGTACGGGTGATCCTGCACGACGTGCCGGGAATGAGTTTTTATTTCAGATGATGGCCTATAATAATATACAGGTGCTGAATGGGTACGGCATTAAAAAGATTGTTACTACCTGTCCGCATTGTTTCAATACATTGAAAAATGAATACCCGGCGTTGGGTGGAACATATGAAGTAGTTCATCACACCACTTTATTACAGCAGTTGATTGATGACGGAAAGATAAAACTGAAAGGAGAAGGTTCTTTCAAAGGACAGAAGATCACCTACCACGACAGTTGTTACTTAGGCAGGTCAAATAATATTTACGAAGCACCCAGAAAAGTATTGGAAGCTCTGGACGCAGAATTAGTTGAAATGAAACGCTGCCGTACCAACGGACTTTGCTGTGGTGCCGGTGGTGCACAAATGTTTAAAGAAGAAGAGAAAGGTACAATAAGAGTAAATCTCGAACGCAGTAAGGAAGCCATTGAAACAGGTGCATCAATCGTTGCTTCTGCATGCCCGTTCTGCAATACGATGATGACAGATGGCGTGAAACTGGCTGAAAAAGAAGAGGAAATTAAAGTAATGGATATTGCTGAGCTCATTGCTGCAAGTTTATCATAATTAACTGATTGAAAATAACCTTATCATTTAATACAGGTTGATGAAAAACCTCTTTAAAACATTTAACTGGAAAAATTTTCTGCAAAGAACAGTCCTGTTCCTTATTGTATTCATTATAATACGGTTACTGGTTGATGCAATGGAGAATGATGTATCTCTTACAAGAATCTTCCGGCTGAGTTTTATCCGTTACCTGTTATTTGCCATGATTATCGGGTTACTTGATTCAGAAACCTGGGTTACCAAAAAAGCAGGTGATCAGAAAAAAGAAGAACCCATTCAGTTTAAAAGCTTTCGTTCCGCCCTCTTCCATTATTCTGGTGTGGGTTTTTTTATAGCCCTGCTTTGTGCTGCTATTATCAGCATTATAAGCCTTCTTAGATGGGTAATTATTTATTTTACAGGTGATAAAAAAGCCGAGATCATTCCCGAATGGGACAAATTCCTGCTGGTGTCAGCAGCTATCGGTTTCTGCTTTGCAGGTTATGAAGCCTTCAGGAATTATGTAAGGCTCAAAAAGAAAGGAGGCCGCCCATAACCATCTCTTGTTTTATCTTTGCTGTATGAATTTAGAATACAAGCATCTTCTTCCCGCCGACTTTGCGCCAGATTCCCGTGTATGGATCTATCAGAGCAGCCGTTTGTTTTTTCTTAGTGAGGCTTTGCAGATTGAAGACCTTCTGAATCACTTTGTGGCTAACTGGAAAAGTCATGGTGCACCAGTAAAAGGGTTTGGCACTTTATTTTTTGGCCAGTATATTATTCTGATGGCCGATGAAAACGCAACAAATGTAGGCGGCTGCAGTACCGACAGCAGTGTTCATCTTATTAAAGAAATAGAAAAACTGTATAAGGTTTCCATGTTCGACAGGCAGACCCTGGCATTTGCTGTAAAAGATAAAATTGAATTACTGCCGATGAATCAATTACAGTATGCAGTAGATAATAATTTCATTAACCCCGACAGTTTATACTTCAATAATCTTGTTCAAACAAAAGAAGAACTGGAAAACAACTGGCTGATTCCTGTAAAGAACAGCTGGCTGATTAAAAAACTTCAGTTGAAGAAGGAAAAGATATAAGTCCGTTTCCATTCATCCTGCATACCACTTTGCGGTAGTACAATACAACCCTGTTTACATCCGTTCATACCCCTTTTACTTCAATTCAACAGCAGTGATTTTGGCTTAACATTTCGTTGACGCCACCTATCCCTTTATAACTCCATTCCACTCAAAAACATCAGAATTTTGTTTTGCGGATGTAACAAAAAAACTCATTTAACGTCACATATGCACAAGTTCTTTGAAGAATATCTAAAACAGGCAACCTAAAGTGTCAATAACTATACAATTTTCAAAAGTTTTTGAAAATATAGTTGGCAGATAATTTACCCTGTTGTAACTTTGCATCGTCAAAACAAGGTACCCAAAGCTCCGGTCCAAATCGAAACACCGCCTTTGACAGTTTACTTCGACAATCATCCCTGCTAAACTGCATGTTGACAGGTACCAAGTAAAAAGAAACGCTAAAAGCCAGAACGAAAAAGCCCCGATTACCAGTCAAACAGAAAAATTGACCGTTCATCAGGTTAAAAAGCCAAACAAGGTATTATGTATTGCAAAGTACCAGTTTTAAATAGTATCTTTGTTATACAATCGAAAGAAACAAAAACCCGAAAGGGAAAAATTAATAAGAACAAGAACCTTAAACATCAAAAAGTCAGATGACAACAAAATTAACAGTGATCTCCGGAACCAACGGAACACTTAAACAGACAAAAAACATCAGTAAAAAATTCAGACGCTTTGCAGCTTCCTTAATCTTCATGGGTTTTGCTTTTGCAGCAATGTCTTTTACACAGGATGACACCACCAAGAAAGCAGAAGAAAAGAACGTTACCTCTATTACAAATTCAGAAGCCGACAGCTGCTGCACAGTAACTTTTGTAAGTGGAATTCAGCATATTGTAATAACCAATAAAAATGCCTTTTCTGCCGATGTACGTATTAATAATATGGACATCAATACTTGGGTAAACAGCATGATGGCTTATTCTTACAAAAAGATCAACGTAAGCTCAATAGGAACAGCAGACAGTAAAATGGATGTGAATTTCAGCACTGTAGAAACAATGAATCGTAAAAAGGCCGTTGCTTTCGTAAATAACATGAAAAATGAAACCCTTGATGCTGATGCTGAGTTGACTGAAGTATTCAATCAAACTGTAGCTGCCCCGCTCTACAGCGAAATGCTCGGAACTGAAACTACAGAAGCTGACATACTGATGGACAGAAGCATGAATGAAGATGCAGAAACCAGAGTTAAAGCGGCACAGTTCAGCAAAGCAATTGCAACAGGAAATGCAGATGGTGAAATGGATTACATGCTCAACGCTTCAGAGTTAAAGAACTTCACACCTGCTTTGAGCACAGATGCTGACAGGAAACTGGATGATCTTTTAACTAAGAATACATTCAAATCAGTTCGTTCCGCAGAGGCAATTGAGGCTGACAAAAGCATCGATGAGTTGGTAAACAACAAATAACAGTAAGATTTTCTCATACAGTTGGTTTAGATTTTCAGGGTTGATTTCTATCAACCCTTTCCTTTTTGTTAACCTTTCTGTAATTACAGGATCGGTAAATAAATATTACGAACCACCTCGTAAATTCGTTTTTGATGGGTTGAACACTGTGTAAAAAAAGATTTTCCTTTCGGAACAGCGCAGGAGAACTACCTTTTTGACCGTCAAATATCCCGTTCAGCCACTATTAAAAAAACAATAAACACATACAGATGAAATTGATTATTTCTTCTTTGGCAGTATTACTTTTTGCAGGCACTGTTAACGCCCAGCAAATCGTAAATGAAGCGATTATTCAGATGAAAACTGAAACAATCAATCCAACTAATGATGGAGGCGCACCTCCTGTTGTTACCGGCGATGGTGGAGAACAGAGAGTAACCATGCGGTTTGGAGATGGTGAAATCAAATCAAAAATGTTTTTCAAGAATGGTATGACCAAAATTGAAAGCGATATGGGTATGGGCACCAACCAGGTAATTATTGACAGCAAAACGAAAATAACCACAACCCTTTTTGAAGCGATGGGAAGAAAGATGGGTTTTACATCATCTGACAGTGCAATACAGCAAATGATGAATAGCCAGGATTCCGGTCGTCAGCGCATCCGCCCACAACAGTTCAATCCTGAAGTTTTTATTGAATACCTCAGCGAAACAAAGAAGATTGCAGGCATGGAATGCAAAAAAGCAGTTATCCGTTATAAAAACAGAAGCGGTGCTGAAGAACAACAGATTGTTTGGTACAGCCCCGAATTTGTGCTGGGTGAGGGTTTCAGTATGAGAGATATGAACCGCATGGCAAATATTCCCGGCTTAAATAAACTGAAAGGGTTCCCTATGGAATTCGAAATGACCCGTCAAAATGGTGCAAAGGTTCATTACCAGGTTACAAAAGTGGATTTGACTGCAAAAGTGGATGACAAAACATTTTTAATACCTAAAGACTACGACGTTAAACCAATGAGTGAAATGAGGCAGCAGGGAGGAAGAAACGGAAATGGTGGGTTCCAGATAAGAGTGAGGGATAATTAAACGAACAACAGAATAATCAGAGCCCCGCTTTAATGGCGGGGCTTTTTATTTTCTCATTGCATTTGCCATACGGAAGCGTGGCTCATTTCATTTATTTTTGCCGCTCAACAGAACAGTATGGCAATTCAGCATCAGATACAGCAGGCAGCAATAGACAGTTTGGAAAAATTGTATGGCAAAACATTCACAGCAAAGGATTTTCAGATCAATAAAACCAAGCCGGAGTTTACAGGAGATTATACCATCGTTTTATTTTCCCTGCTGAAACCACTTTCGAAAAGTCCGGATGCATTGGGAAATGAACTGGGGAAACATCTTACGGAAAACCACGCAGAGTTGTTTACCTCTTATAACATCATCAAAGGCTTTTTAAATCTTACAGTAGCCGACAGTTACTGGA
>JBEBHT010000551.1:0-1838 GCA_040081135.1 Lacibacter sp.
TATCCTGTCAGAGAGAGACAGGATGCATATATCTTCAAAGTCTTCAGACTTTGAAGAGCAGTAACAAAACATTTGTCTCCTTATATTTGGCAAATGAAGCCAGCAGCTCCCCCACATAATCTTTTGCTTGGAATTCTGTTGGCTATTGTAACAACAATTATCTGGAGTGGTAATTTCATCATTGCCCGAAGTGTAATTAACGATATCCCTCCTATTACATTAGCATTTTACCGCTGGTCTACAGCAGTTATTATCCTTATTCCCTTTGCCTGGAAACATATTTTACCGGCATGGGCAATTGTAAAGCGAAACAAAGCCTATTTCTTCTGGACTGCATTAACAGGAGTGAGCCTGTTCAATACATTTGTGTACATCGCCGGGCATTCCTCTACGGCCATCAATCTTGCATTGATCGGTACAACATCCTCACCCATTATGGCGGTGATTCTCGCTCATTTTTTTTTAAAGGAACATATTAAATGGCAGCGGGTAGTTGGAATCATACTTTGTTTATCGGGCATCTTTTTCCTGTTGAGCAAAGGAAGTTTGTACAATCTTCTCCATCTGCATTTTACAAAAGGTGATGCATGGGTGTTGCTTGGTGCACTCAGTTTTGCTGTGTACAATATTCTCGTTCGAAAAAAGCCCGTCGAAATTTCCGCCATCGGTTTTCTATTCTTTGTATTCCTGATTGGCACGTTGATTCTTATTCCGGCATTTATTACAGAATCAATGTACAGTAAACCGGTTGTATGGAATTTAAAAATCGGTGGAGTAATTCTGTACCTAGGGCTTGGTACATCAGTTATTTCTTTTTTGTTATGGAACCGATCTATCAGGGAACTGGGGGCAGGAAGAACAGCTTTGTTTGGCAATCTTATTCCCATTTTCAGCAGTATTGAAGTTGATTTTAGGTGAAAAGATCAATTATATTCATCTTATCAGTTTTGCATTAATTGCTGCAGGTTTGCTGATAGATAACAGCCATTTATTTAAACGAAAGCAAGCATGAAAAAAGTCATCATCATCGGTGCAACTTCAGGTATTGGAAAAGAGCTGGCCCTGCTTTATTTAAAAGCAGGGAACAAAGTTGGCATTACAGGAAGAAGAACAGAACTGCTGAAAGAAATGCAGCAGCAATTTCCTTCACTGGTTGAAATTGAAACATTTGATGTTGCAGGTACTGATAATATTTCTCACCTTGAATCACTCATCAGCAAGCTGGAGGGAATGGATCTGTTTGTTTACAACAGTGGTTACGGTGATGCAAGCAAAGATCTGAACTGGGAAATGGATAAAACCACAACGCTTATCAACGTTAACGGCTTTGTGGAAATGACGAACTACGCCTTCAACTATTTTATCAAACAGGGTCATGGACAAATAGCTGCTACATCTTCAATTGCGGCATACCGTGGCGGAAGCTGGGCTCCTGCTTACAATGCCAGCAAAGCATTTATGAGTAATTATCTGGAAGGAATTACTATCAAAGCCTATCGTTTAAAAGCAAAGATTACAATTACAGATATTCAGCCCGGTTTTGTACAAACAGCCATGGCAAAAGGCAGTGGAGTTTTCTGGTCGGCACCAGTTGAAAGAGCAACCCAGCAGATATTCAATGCCATTGAAAAAAAGAAACGAAAAGTACAGGTTACAAGGCGTTGGATGCTGCTGGCCTGGTTATTTAAATGGATGCCTTATTCACTTTACAAAAGAATCGGATAATACTGCTAAGATTTTCTTAAAAGCCCATTTACTGCTATGCAATCTGGCATGGTTTTCCATCGTTAATGGTAAAAGAAGTAATTTCGATGTAACAAGCTTTAACCATGCAGGCA
>JBEBHT010000174.1:0-8448 GCA_040081135.1 Lacibacter sp.
TTCTTTCCTGTTCCGCCATATCCTGCACCCATGGTATCAAACATAAACATATCGCAGGCTTCATAATAATCTTTGATCTTCCACGGAATATTATCATCTTCTGCGATACGGAATGCCTTGATCACCGAAATATAATCCGATACCTTTTCACAGAACTTGGGTGTTTCATCGCCATGCAGCTGCACCATATGCAAACCGAAATTTTCTACATGGTTAATGATCTCATCATAGGAAGCATTTACAAACACACCTACTTTATACACTTTCAGCTTTGCCCGTTTCACCTGTACACCGGTTAAATGCTTCAGCACAAATCTCGGCGACTTGTGATAAAAGATCATGCCTGCAAACTCCACACCCATTTCACCGAGTTGATGCATCTGTTCCAGGTCGGTCATGCCGCAAACTTTAATACGCCCCCCCCGCCCCCTGAAGGGTGAGCTGGTAACATCATTATTATTGGTCAGTTCATTCATATTATACCAGTTTAAAATTAAACCGGCGAGCATCGTTATTTATTTTCAACCTGTAACTTTTGCAAGCTCTTGCCTTACTCCCTTTAGGATTGGGGCCACTATTTCATCCCTAACTTAAACTGCAGCACCAAAGCCATATCTTTTTCACCCGGTTCTTTCTCTACTTTGCTGTTAATATCCACTCCGTAAAAATCAGGATGTTTAAATGCTTTAATCTTTGCAATATCTGCCACACCAATTCCTCCACTCAGGAAAAACGGTTTTTCAATTTTACTTTTTGCAATGATGTTCCAGTCAAACTGTTTACCTGTGCCACCTTTTGCATCAGAACTTTTTGTATCGAACAGATAATAATCACAGGCTCCGTCATAAGGTGCGACCAGTTCATCAATAGAACCCGTTGTTTCATCAATGCGGAATGCTTTGATTACTTCAATATCTTCATTGAGGTCACTGCAAAACTCAGGTGTTTCTTCACCATGCAGCTGCACCACATCCAATCCATAATCTTCAATGGCATCGAGGATATCACTATACGATGGATTCACAAACACACCTACCTTCTTCAGATCATAATCTGCCTTCTTCACTTCTTTTTTATCGAGTTTTCCTTCCGCATATCTCGGAGAATCTTTGTCGAAAACAAATCCGGCAAAATCAATATCCAGTCCTTCTAACTGCTGTAACTGTTTCAGCTGTGTAATGCCGCAAACTTTAATATTCATGCTTTGGTTTTTAATGTTCTTACAAATTGTTCAAATGCTTTTCCGGGATTTTCTTCTTTCATAAAATTTTCACCAATCAAAAATCCCCTGAACCCATTCTCTTTAAATAACAATATATTTTCAACTGAACTGATACCGCTTTCTGCCACTTTTATTTTATCTGCAGGAATCTGTTTCGCCATTCGCAAACTCCGTTCAATATCCACTTCAAATGTTTTGAGGTTGCGATTGTTGATGCCCACAATTTCTGTTTCCTCACAAATATGCCCCAGCTCTTCTTCTGCGTGAAGTTCCAGTAAAACTTCCAATCCCAACGATTTTGCAAATGCCGCCAAACGTTTTACCTCAGCAGGAGTTAAACAGGCAGCGATGAGTAAAATTACGTCAGCACCCATTGACTTGGCTTCTGTGATCTGGTATTCATCCACAATAAAATCCTTCCGCAGAATTGGTATCTGATTTATCCTTGCTTTCAGCAGGTCTTCCGTACTTCCACCGAAGAACAATTCATCTGTGAGCACACTCAAACAGGAAGCTCCGTTATTAGCATAAGCCGATGTCACTTCCACCACATCTACCTGATCATTAATAATTCCTTTTGATGGTGACTTGCGTTTAAACTCTGCAATAATGCCTGTTCTTGTATCATCCAGCAAAAACTGTTTCAATGAAAGAACAGGTCTTGCATACAACACAGTTTGCACTAATTCAGCAAAAGGTTTCTCTGTCTTCTTTCTTTTTACTTCTTCCCGTTTGCTTCCTATGATCGTTTCTAAAATATTCATGCTTATAACTTAATACTTAAAACTTTACTGTAGTTCAATTAGTTTTTTCAAACTCCCGTTTGCTCTTCCACTTTCCAAACTTTCAACTGCTGCTGCATAGGCATCATCATAGGTTTGAAAATTTCCTGTGCAATACAGTCCCATTGCCGCATTCGCTATCACTACCGCATTCTGCGCCCATGTTCCTTCGCCGCTTAAAATCTTTGTAAAGATCTTTGCTGATTCTTCTATGCTGTTTCCTCCGTGCAGATCACTTGGCTGCACCATCCGTTTGCCCAACTGTTCTGGTGTCATGATCCGTTCGCCTTTGTTGGTGATCACTTTGGTATCATTGGTCAGTGATATTTCATCATATCCATCAAGACTGTGAATGATGGTAAATGCTCCGCCTGTTTGCTGCAATAAATAATTATACACTCTTGCCATTTCAAGATTGAACACACCCACCAATTGATAAGCAGGATTAGCAGGATTCACCATTGGCCCCAGCATGTTGAAGAATGTACGCATGCCTAAATTTCTGCGGATAGGTCCAACTGTTTTTAATGCCGGATGAAACATCGGTGCATGCATAAAACAAATATTCGCTTCTTCCACTTCACGTTTTAAATGATCTGTGCTGTTCTTGAATTTATAGCCCAGTTGCTCCATTACATTACTTGCACCACTAATAGTTGAGGCACCATAGTTCCCGTGCTTGGCTACTTTTTGTCCGGCACCTGCAACAATGAAACAGGAAAGTGTTGAAATGTTGAACGTGTTTTTTCCATCACCTCCTGTTCCTACAATGTCCAATACGTCATAACCACCCAGATCAACAGGTACACAAAGTTCCAGTAACGCATCACGAAAACCCTGCAGTTCTTCAATGGTAATGCTGCGCATGAGATAGACAGTCATGAATGCCGTGATCTCATGTTCGTTGTAAATGCCTTTGCCTATATTCAGCAACACATCTTTTGCTTGCTGACGATTCAAGCTCTTATGTTCAAATAATAATTGTAAAATCTTTTTCATATAAACCCTCCTAAATCCTCCCTAAAGGGAGGACTTGTTTAGCTTTTGTAATTCTGTTGAAATAATATTCATTGATTCGGCTTTGCATTCTGCATTAAGCCCCCTTTAGGGGGTTTGGGGTTCAACCAATTTCTCATTATTTGTTCCCCAACAGGTGTCAGCACACTTTCCGGGTGAAACTGCACTCCCTGTACATCAAATGTTTTATGCTGCAACGCCATGATCATTCCTGTTTCATCTTCTGCTGTAATCTCTAAGTCGATTGGAAAATTTTCTCTTGCTACAACCCATGAATGATAGCGGCCAACTTCAAACTCATCAGGTAATCCTTCAAACAAACGGCTTCTTACGTCATACTTCTTACCTCTTGTTTTAATAGGTGTTGCCACTCCATGAAAAACAGTTGACAGATTCGTCAGCGTTCCGCCAAATGCCTGACCAATTGCCTGGTGACCCAGACAAACTCCCAGTATAGATTTGCTTGATGCATATTCTTTGATCAAAGGCAACAGCAATCCTGCTTCTTCAGGAATTCCCGGACCGGGTGATAAAATAATTTTATCATAGTCCTTTACTTTCTCCAATGGAATCTGGTCGTTGCGATACACATCCACTTTAATATGTGTGATCTTCTCAACCAGGTGAACAAGGTTGTACGTAAAGCTGTCGTAATTATCGAATACTAATATGCGCATATTAAAAACCCTCCAAACCTCCCTAAAGGGAGGCTTACTGCTTTGGTAATTCTTTTGAATTGTTAATTAAATTTTCAACTATAGTATTTATTTCATCAAGTACGCTATCCATACTTTTGAAAACACGGTCATTTGTAAATCGAATAATCGTATTACCCCATTCCTTTAAATCATTCTCACGCTTCATGTCATTATCTTTTACTTCCTTCACATTGTGAATGCTCCCATCAATTTCAATGATTAACCTGAGTTTATGGCAATAGAAATCTGCAATGTAAATACCTATTGGATGCTGCCTTCTAAACTTTAATCCCTTTACACCTGCTTTTAAATGATTCCACAAAAGACTTTCAGCATCCGTCATATTCCGACGCAGATCTTTAGCCAATTCAAAAATCAAGTGGCTGGCATTATTAAACATGCCGCCGTTTTTAAATGCTGATTTATGTTTCTTTTGTTCACTCATTTTTATAAAGATCAAGCTTGCACTCAGTAGCAAGTCTCCCTTTAGGGAGATTTAGAGGGTTTCAGCAAATTCAATTGCCTTTTTCAACGCTCCCAGTTTATTATTTACTTCCTGTAATTCACTTTCAGGTTTGCTGGCAGCTACTACACCTGCTCCTGCCTGGTAAATCAATGTATTGGCCTTGCTTAAAAAAGTACGGATCATGATGGCATGATTGCAGCTTCCGTCAAATCCCATAAAACCAATACCACCACCATAATAACTTCTGGAGGTTGATTCAAATGAATCAATCAACTGCATGGCTTTGATTTTAGGGGCGCCACTCAATGTACCTGCAGGAAATGTTTTGGCCAGCAGTTCAAACGGGTTGGCATTGGGACGAACCTTTGCTACCACTTCACTCACCAAATGAATGACATGACTGTAATACTGAACCTGCCTGTAATGCGCCACACTTACTTCATCACATACCCTGCTTAAATCATTTCTTGCAAGATCAACGAGCATAACATGCTCAGCATTTTCCTTGGCATCCTTCAGTAAACGTTCTGCTTCCTGTTGATCAATGATATCATCGCCTGTACGTTTGAAAGTTCCTGCAATGGGATGCACCACGGCTTTGCCATTGCTGATGATAATCTGTGATTCAGGTGACGAACCCATTAATTTATAATCGCCATAATCGAAGAAAAATAAATAGGGAGATGGATTGATGCTGCGCAGGGCACGGTAAACATTGAATTCGTCGCCACTGAACGATTGCTGAAATCTTCTGCTCAGTACAATCTGGAATACATCACCCCTGTGACAGCTGGCAATTCCTTTCTTCACCATTTCAACATATGCTTCATTCGTAATATTCGAACTTTCTTCCCCTTTTATTTCAAATGGATAAACAGGAACATCTTTACTGCGGATCAAACTTTCAACCACTTCAAAATCACTTTCAACACCAGCTATTTTATTTTCGCAAATGAACAGTTCATCTTTATGATGATTGATAGCAATCACGTACTGATACAAACGGTAACGCATCAATGGAATAGCAGCTGGTTCTTTGCGCTCAGCATTCAGTTTAATTGTATCAAAGAATTGAACTGCATCATAAGTAGTATATCCGTACAATCCCTGTGCAAATTTTGCTTCTTTGCAATCACCGCTTACTTCAAAATGATTCATGAACTCAAACAGCAGCGTTGGTACTTCGCCCGGCATTTTTAATTCAGTGCGTTCCGGCTTTTGCCCCGGCAGCTTGAATTCAATACTTTTTGACGAAGTAATTTCCATCCCCGCAATGGCATTGATGCCGATAAATGACCAGCTGTTTTCTGCGGCATGATGATCCGTACTTTCAAGCAGGATGGTATCCCGGAACCTGTCACGCAGACGCAGGTAAATGCCCACCGGGGTAAACACATCGGCCAGCATTTTTTTACAACTTGTTTTAATTTCAATTTTCTTCATGACCCTTAAAATCGTTTCAGTTTGAGCAAATAAAAAACCCCGGTATTATCCGGGGTCTGAATATGATTGAACAATCACAGTAATAGCATTACAGACCCCTTAGAGTTGTATGCCACCACCACTGATTATTAATGATTGTTTTGTTCATTGCTTGGCAAAGATGTGGCATGGAGACTGAATAATCAAATTTTTTTTTAAAGCTGTTCAAAATCTTACCGGGATTAAACAAATGATTGTTTATTTGTACAGCTTAACAATTCAGAAGCAAACAGTTTCCGAACTTTACTTCTATCATTTAAACAATGCCACATGAAAAAATTAGTCTTTCTTTTAATTACGGTTATAACAGTAACAGCAGTTTTGTCTTTTTCCAAACAGCAAACCAATCCCGATGCAATCCTTGGTTCATGGAAAAACGGTGAAGGAACCGGCATTATCCAGATTTATAAGAATGGAGAAAAATACCAGGGAAAGATTACCTGGCTAAAGGAACCAAATGATCCTGAAACAGGCAAACCCAAACTGGATAAAAAGCATCCGGATGAAAAAAATCATTCCCGTCCTGTAATGGGGTTGGTGAATATGTGGGGCTTTACCCATACTGCCGATAAAGAATGGACTGGTGGAAAGATTTATGATCCCAAAAACGGTAAAACTTATTCCTGCAAAATTGCAATGGAAAATAATAACACATTAAAGGTTCGTGGTTATATCGGCATTTCTCTCATTGGAAGAACTGATACATGGACAAGACAGTAAAACAAGTTATGGGTTAAGAGTTGTAAGTTACGGTTTGGCGTGTTTTTGACAATTTCGATTTTATTTCCTGTGCCCTGTTTTTTGCGTACAGCTTGCATCGAATTGCTAAAAGCTGATTTACAGCCACACAACTTTATCCGGCTGTTCCAATGCATACCGTTTAATCAGACTTCTTACAAAATCATACTCAGGATATATCTCCAATTTATTTCTAAGATCTTCTTTTGAGGAAAGATCAAAATCCTGAGCTACATAACCCATTCCGTAAAACTTCCCGTCTTCCATTAAAATGCAACTGTCCTGGTTATTGAAATAGGATCTTTCCCTAATGGCAAAGCTGGGCAATTCTTTTTTCATCTGTTCAACTGCATTCATTACTCTGGCATTATAATCAGCAGCTTCCTCTTTTTGCCCGCAGGCACCTTTGCATGTTTCTGAACTGCATTCAATATCTGTTGATCTGTCAATAAAACAAAGTTTGTGGCACAAGGAAAACTCATTAGCTATCTTTTTCAGTTCAGCCATTCCTTCATACCTATTGTAAAAGAATTTAACTGCAGTAAGATGTTTATGCTTACGGTCGATGGCTAAACGTAAAAAACCGTTGCCATCTTCATACATATACAACCCATAGCTGGCTTCATATCCTTTAATTGCCCTGTTGTACTTAGGCCAGAGGCGTTTGATCTCAATTGTCTCCAGCACATAAGCCATTAACTCTGTTCCGCATTGCTGAAAGGAAATCCTGTGAATATTCCGTAAGAATTCCTGCTTCTGACGGCTGGGCTTGTTATTGGAGAAATGACTCACTACCCTTTTCTTCAACTGAATGGCCTTTCCAACATACACAATCTTATCCTTTGCATCATGAAAATAATAAACGCCTGGAGTCAGCGGTAACTGATCAATATCCTCCTTATTCAGGTATAAGGGCAGAAACTGTTCTTTTGATTGTTTGCCAATCATTGTATGCAGGTGATTGTTGACATCACTCTGCTTCAGTTTCCTGAATAATTCAACAGTTGCTCTTGCATCCCCAGCCGCCCTGTGCCGGTTATAAAGCGGAATTTCGAAGTGTTTACAAAGATTCCCTAAGCTGTAAGAAGCCAACTTTGGAAAAATCTTCCGGGCATATCTTACAGTACAAAGCTTTTTACAGTTCAGTGTGTGCCCGTGCTCCTGTAACTGATGATTGACAAAGGAATAATCAAAGTTCACGTTATGAGCCACAAATACCTTTCCCTGGAACAATTCCATCAGCCTTGGTGCAATCTCCTCGAATGAAGGGGCCAACTGAACCATTTCATCAGTAATGCCTGTCAAGACTTGAATAAAATGAGGGATTGGTTGATGGGGATTGATAAGTGTTTCGAACTGTTCAATGATTTCCTGCCCATCATAGATGTAAACAGCTATTTCGGTAATGCTGTGACCTGAAGCATAGCCGCCTGTGGTTTCAATATCTGTAACGGCGTATAACACGGATTTCGAAATTAGCATTTCCAACCATGTTAAAAGCTAAAATAACAGCCAATAATTTTTGACAGGCCGGAAATCTGTGTTACCTTCATGTTGTAATCTTACCAATTACTTTCTGCCTGTAGTGAATTTAACAGTTAAATCAGTGTAGTTCTGATTATTCCCGTACCCCTGTGAAGAGTATTTTTAACTTTTTAAAACTACAAATTATGGCATCAAACTCATCTCACATGAGCGAAACAGCAAAAACAACTGTTTTAGTTCTTGTGTTTTTCGCAGCAATTGCTTTAGTGACTCTTTTAATGTTCAGCTAAGTAATTGCCTATGTAATGAACTTTACTTTAAATCTGCTGAAATAAGCAGAGGTTAATTCTTTACTCTTTGAAAGCCCCGGAAACTGGGGCTTTTTTCATTTCTGTTACTTCCTTCTCTTAAAAAAAGCTTTTCAGGTTATATTTTTTTTAAATTCAGATTTGTTCATTTGTCAAATCGGTTTTATATTGCTATTGTTATCGATAACATCCTTCCTGATTAACTATTCCATTCCTTTAAGACCAAAAAGTGATCTCTTAGAAATAAGAC
>JBEBHT010000175.1:0-8428 GCA_040081135.1 Lacibacter sp.
ATCATGAATTGCCGTGAACGGAAAGGTGATACAGCCACTTACAGTTGTTTATTGGTGAATGATTTCAACACAGTTGTTCAACACATCCTGTGAACGGATTTTTGCTGAACGTATAAATAATGCAGGATGTTCTTCTTCACAGATTTTCGAAAATACCACTGCCCCATCAACTCCTGTTTCAAATGAATACACATCTGTTACTGCAATCAATTGCCAATGCACCGGTTGCTGTGCATGATTTAAGAAAGATACTTCTTCCTTTTTTGCCAGTGTATCCGCTTTGGCAATTGCTTCTTTTGATGATGCGGCCGAAATAAGACGCAGCTGTTCCTCAAACTGTGCAGTGTGTTTTCCATCTCCGCAAATGATGCGGAAAATAATTTTTACAAGATACCAGCTCATGATGCAATTGGTTAAAATTTAAGCCGAATGAAATTGGTCAGTTCATAGAGGGTAACGCATTTCTGTTATTTTGATTTAATATCAATTCCACCCATCATCACAAACCCTTCCAGTATAACTATTTTATCGGTGCTGATGCCTGCAGGGTGGGCACGCTTATCTTCAATGCCGCCAAATATGGCAACAGCTTCTGAACGTATTTGCCAGTGAGGGGGAATGATTAAAGTGGCTCCGCCAAAAATACATACCACTTCAATTTTTATTGTACCGGTAAAATCGGCCTGCATCAGGTTTATTTCTGAACCGCCAAACACAGTTACCACTTCACCACCTTTGAAATTTTTGGCGTAAATATTTTTTTTCACTGCACCAAACACTGCTGCTGCATCAATCACATCTTCCCCGTTTGAATCATCAACAGATGCACCGGTTACAAATGAAGTGTCTTCTTTAATAAAATTGCTGTCAATTGAGTTTTTGTTTCTTCTGCAGGACATTTTATTCCATCCGAGCACAAAACTCAATCCCACTGCAATTAAAATAGCCGGCCATAAAAATGTTCTCAATTCAAAATCAGGGAATAAAAAATTTCTGCTGATAAAAAAAACACCCACTGCAATCACTGCTATCCATCCGCCAGGTTTAAAGCCTTCCTTAACTGCCATTACAAATCCCACAAGAATAACAATCATGGGCCAGGTAAATAAAAAATCGGGGAAAGGAAAATCTAAATTGCGGAGAAGAATTAACACACCTGCTCCAATAATCAGGAGTCCGATCAGCGGTCTTTCGTTAAATCTCCCCTGTCTTCTTTCGTTACGATCTCGTGCCATAAAAATGATATATAACACAAATCTATTGCGCCGAATAAAGCGAGACAAGTACAGAGAGGTTTGCAGCAGCCAGTTATCGGTTAATGGCAGAAAGTGGTCGGTAAGTTGTAAAGTAAAAGTTCAATTACTTATTACAAACCATACTGATCAACTATATAAAGAATTAGCACCATGTTAATGGCTCCCAGCTCCAGTTCATGCAGGATTCGCAGTTTTATGAAAAAAAGTCTCTTGCCCTTTCTAAGGTATTTCATTCAAGACTCACATTATTCATAAATATAAATGTCTGTCTTTACTATCATATTTCCCAGATTACCAAATCTAATCCAATTGTAATCTTTAAGATTTGACTGCCGCATCCACGTTAATTGATTTTCTTGTTTTCTAACAAAAGTAATTTGTGGCTGTTTGTAATCTATTATGTCTCTTTGCTGAGTTATCCATTGCATGGAAATAAAAAAAGAACGATTATCCAATACAGTTTTTTCATCAGGCAAATCCACCGCTAAATAGTTGCCTTCGAGGTTAATTGATGTAAGCACAATATCGTTTTGCAGCAAATCTTCACCGGGAGTGCCATCTTTATTTACATCGTATATATGAATACGAACAGGATTTACATTCCCGGCTCTTGCGTTTTTCGTGTATACTTTGAAATAAATGCGATGGATAGAATAGTTCTTCACTTCAGCCGGTATAGTTATAAGTGTTGCATATTCAGAATGAAAACCCAGATTTGATGCCATTGAATAATCTGTCTTTGCTTTCAATATTCCGATCTGCGTCGTTTTAAACTTTCCAACATAGATTTTCTTCAAGTCCTTCGGTTTCTGGACAAGCTTAATTTCAGGATTTTCAGATTTAAAATCAAAAAGATATTTATCATAATAGCCAACACAGGAAATAATGATTGAATCGTCTTTTTGTGGAGTGAGGAAAAATGTTCCTGAACTGTCTGCCTCAAAATATACTGCTTTGTTCCTGATGTTTATTGTTGCAAAAGGTACAGGCTCTTTTGTAGTCGAATCTACAATCCGAAATTTTTGTAATTGTTGTGCATTTGCTGTATTAAAAATTATCAGCAATAAAAGCAGAAATTTGTTTTTCATTGTTACTTTCCTGAAGCCGTTTACAGGGATCAGCAGCATGAAAGTATCGAACAGGGAAATTGACAGCTTATTTAAACAGTTAATATTATTCTAATTATTTCGAAGTCTCCTGTCTTTTTTTGCCTACAACCCGTACTGATCAACGATATAAAGAAGCAGCACCATATTAATAGCACCTAACTCCAGTTCACGTTTGCTCACCATTTCAAACGTATCATTACCGGCATGATGATGATCGAAGTAACGTTGTGAATCAGGACGAAGACCGGCAAGTACGGTGCCTAATGGACGAAGCGGACCAATATCAGCACCGCCGCCACCTTCACTGAATTCATACACACCATATGGTTTAAATAAAGGCATCCAATTGCGTAAACGTTCCAGTACAGGAGCAGTTGCTGTAAAGCCAAAAGCTCTTGGTGTAAATCCACCTGCATCACTTTCCAGTGCAAAAATGTGCTTCTTCGTTTTTTCGGCAGCAGCCACTTCAGCATATTTACGTCCGCCACGCAAACCATTTTCTTCATTCATAAACATCACCACACGAATGGTTCGTTTTGGTTTAATGCCGAGTTGTTTATACACACGAATGATTTCCATGCTCTGCACACAACCTGCACCATCATCATGTGCACCTTCTGCTAAATCCCATGAATCAAGATGACCGCCAACCGCAATGATTTCGTTGGGATATTCTGTTCCTCTAATTTCTCCAATTACATTATGACTTTTTACATCGGGCAGCATTTCACATTCTGTGCGGAAGAATAACTGAAGTCCTTTACTTGTTTTTAATTCACGGCTCACATATTCTGCATGTCTTGTTGATACAGCAATAGCAGGAATCTTTGGAAAAGAATCGTTATAGGTTGTTGCGCCTGTATGCGGAAAATCATCAATATTACTTGCCAGTGAACGAACCATTACACCAATGGCTCCATACTTCGCTGCCATAGAAGGGCCCCGGCCACGAAACTGCCCTGCTTCACCATAAGAACGGAATGTTTCAACATTGGTTGGGTTCATGGGAAAATTATAAAACACAATTTTTCCTTTGATTCCATTTTCACCCAAATCTTCCACTTCCTTAAATGACTTTACTTCAACCACATCAGCTTTAATCCCTTTTTTTCCTGTGCCCACACTGTTACCCAATGCACATACATTTAATGAAAAAGTATTCCCTTTTTCATCAACCAAAAAAGCGCTTTCCTTTGCTCCACGTACCCAATGCGGCACCATACATTCCTGCAGGTAAACCGTATCGGCACCCAGTTCCTTCATCATGCGGAAGGTTTCTGTTACCGATTTCTCTGCCTGTGGCGAACCGCTTAGGCGGGGGCCAACCTGTTTACATAAGAAACGCAGATTATCATATGCCTTGCCGTTGGTAAAAATATCATCAGCAATTTTTTTAAACATGATGGAATCATTTTTCTGAGCAACTGTTACGGTAGTAGCCGAAAAACAAAGCAGAAAGAGAAGGGAAACTGAACGCATGGTGATTATTTTCGGATGAAACTGAGAAAATTGAAAATAAAACAACTATCCTGTCTGGCAAAAGATATCTGTCCACAAACCGGAAAATATACAGGCGGCAACAGCTGAAAAAGTCCAGTTCGGCGAAAGTGCTAACTTCGCAGTCTTAATTAAGCTGTATGAAATAAGCCAGGCTCCTGCCCGGTGAAAAACATCAAGCCATAAAAATTAATAATTACTGATGAAAATAGGTATCGTTTGTTATCCCACATTTGGCGGTAGCGGTGTGTTGGCAACAGAGTTGGGAAAAGCATTGGCAGAGAAAGGTCACATGGTTCATTTTATTACGTACCAGCAACCGGTAAGATTGAGCGGGTTCTTTACCAATATCTTTTACCATGAAGTTAGAGTTCCGCATTATCCTTTGTTTGATTATCCACCTTACGAAACAACACTGGCCAGCACTATGGTGGATGTTGTGCTGAATAATGATCTTGATCTGCTGCATGTGCATTATGCTATTCCGCATGCATCAGCAGCATACATGGCTAAACAGATTCTGAAGAAGAAGGGAAAAGACATTCCGGTTATTCTTACACTGCACGGAACAGATATAACACTGGTTGGAAAAGATAAAACCTTTGAACCGGTGGTTACGTTTTCGATTAATGAAAGTGATGCCATTACAGCAGTATCAAAAAACCTGCGTGATGAAACCTATCATTCCTTTCATATTGAAAAGGAGATTGAAGTCATTTACAACTTTGTTGATGTAAAACGTTTTGATAAAAAACCTTTGGATGCATTTAAGAAAGTACTGGCACCGAATGAAGAAAGGATCATTACCCATGCATCGAACTTCCGCAAAGTGAAAAGGGTGAGTGATATCATTCACACATTTGCTAATATTCATAAAGAGATCCCTTCAAAATTACTGATGGTGGGTGACGGCCCCGACAGACCTGATGCCGAAGACTTATGCCGTGAACTGAAAATCTGTGATGATGTACGTTTCCTTGGCAAACAGCAGGAAATGGAAGAGATTCTTGCTATTTCTGATCTGTTTATTCTTACATCAGAATATGAAAGTTTTGGTCTTTCTGCACTGGAAGCAATGGCAGCAGGTGTTCCTGTATTATCAACCAACGCAGGTGGTTTGCCTGAAATAAATATTCACGGACAAACCGGCTTTATGGCCAATGTTGGTGATATAAAAGAAATGAGCCGGCTGGGAATTGATTTGCTGGGGAATGAAGAGCTGCTGAAAACATTCAAACAAAATGCGAGGGAACATGCAGCGAAATTTGATATTCATCACATTATTCCCTCGTATGAAAAATTATATGAGCGATTTGTTCCCGCTACGGTTTAATGGCGGCGTAACCATAAGGCAGGATTCATAAACTGATTTTCTCTGGCAAGAATAAAATCAACCTGCCCCTCACCGTCAAGATTCGTTCCAACTCTGCCAACAGTTTGACCGACTTTAATGTTTTGTCCTTTGCTGACACTTACAGATGAAAGATTGCTGTAAGAAGTAAAATACTTACCATGCTTTATTGTAACGGCACTCATCCCACCTACGTCAAATACACTTACAACTTCGCCGTCAAAACAAGCTTTTACGATTGTTCCAACTGGTGATGCGATTGTAATAAACTCTTGAGTTATTTTTATTTTTGTTTCTGGAATAGTAGAAGTTCCGAATGGAATTGCTACATATCCATTATCCACAGGAAAAGGAAGTTTTCCTTTATTGCTTTCAAAATTGTTACCTAATGCAAGATCTTCTTTGTTATACTCAAGATAACTTACCTCTTTCTTTGGCACTTCTTTCTTAACTACAGGTGCTGTAACTTTTGGAGTTGCCGGTGAAGTGACAGTTGCTGTCGGGTTATTTGCAGCATTGTTTTTTGCAATCTCTTTTGCTTTTGTATCAGCATCAATTTTTGCCTTTATATCTGCATCAGCTTTTGCTTTTGCTTCTTTTCTTGCTGCAGCAATTTCCCTGTTAATGACAGAAGTAATGGATGCCTGCAGCTGCTGTGCCTGTTTCCTCTTTGCTGCAATGGTAGTATTAATTTCTTTTTCTCTTGTCTTTAGATTCTTTACCACTGCATCCTGTTCCTGTTTATCCTTTACCAGCTCACCCATTTCTTTTGCCTGGCTCTTTATGGTAAGTGTTTTTTCTTTCTTGTTATTGGTGAGCTGAACAATTTTTTCTTTATACAGTATTTCTGTATGATTGATTGCATCAAGCTGCTGTGCACGGAAACTGCGGTATGCTTTCATATAAGCAATACGGCGGATGGCATCATTAAAGTTGGTGGCAGAAAACAGGAAGTTCAGGAAATCATAACTGCTCCTGTTCTTGTAAGCATACACCACATTGTGTGCATAGTTCATCTTCAATGTATCCAGGTCTTTCTGCAAACGTTTCATTTCACGGTAAGATGTATTAATATCACCTTCAATAGAACGTACCTGTTTATTAATAGTATAAATAACCTCGTTACGCAAACGGATCTTATTCTGAATCAGTGTAAGCTGTCCAATACTTTGCTTCTTGTTTTTCTTAATCTCGTTGTACTGGTTATTGAGCACTTCAATTTCCTGGAGTGTCTGTTTTCTCTTTTTTTCGAGCTCAGTTTTATCCTGTGCAAATACAAGTACCTGCAGGAGAGTAAAAACAGTAAGCAAACAGATTTTCAGCATAGGCATGGTTTGAATGATTACAAAAATAAGGGTTCAGGTTTAAAGAGTTAAACGCCGCCTTATTTGAAAACGTATGCCGGTTTAGATTCTTTTGAATTTTTTAGGAATTGTAAAGGGGAAGCTTAACTCTTCATTAAACTTGTAATCCTTGAATTTAAGCTGTACTTCCAGCTTATTCTGCTGTATAATGGATATTTCCCTGAAGGCAGAGAACATAACCCCTGATTTATTTTCGTAATCGGTATAAATCAGATCGCAGGTGCGGTTCATTACCGGATCATTATCATCAAGTTTACTTTTTTCAACCAAAAATCCGTCACCGATAGAAAGACGGTTTTTAAACTGCGGATCAATACTGAGCAATGTATAACCATTTGCTGCATGGCTGTATGATATAATACTATCCTTATTGAAAAACAAAGGATTGCCCAGCAGCAAATTCTGTAAATCAGAAAAAGCAAATGGTATCTGGCTCATTTCCTGGATATGATCTAACGGCCTTACCTGATAAGTGTTGGCCAATTTATCCAGTATCTTAATACTGTCTTTGGTAATGAGTACACGTATGCCTTCAATACCAATATCGTTACTGAGTGAAATCCAGATGAGGCTGTCTTTCAGCATGCGGATATTCGCTATAAAATCGGGCTGCTTTCCTTTGCTGTTTGTATAATCAACTCTTATTTTAGCAGAGAATGTGTTGAACTCAATTTTGTTCTTCTGCACTTTCAGCAATAAATCATACACCATTCGCATGGTATCTTCATGTGTTGGCTGCACAACTGTTACAACAGTTGCCACCGTATCTTTTTTAACAATTGCCTGCTGAATTTTTTTGGTTGAGCGGCAGGCAGAAAATGCAAACAACAAAACAATTGTAACAGCTAAAACATAAATTCTCTTCATGATAAATTAATTTTTTCCTGTGCTGCCAAAACCGCCTGCACTTCTGTTGGTATCTTCTATTTCAACTGAAAGCTCCCAGTTGATTTTTTCAACCTTCTGTATCACCATCTGTGCAATACGTTCGCCGCTTTGTATCATCTGTGTTTCGTTACTCAGGTTGATTAAGATAATCTTAATTTCTCCACGGTAATCAGCATCAATTGTTCCGGGTGTATTTAAACAGGTTATACCCTGCTTAATTGCTAACCCGCTTCTTGGGCGTATCTGTGCTTCAAAACCCTGTGGCAATTCTATTGACAGGCCCGTTTGGATTAATGCCCGTTGTAAAGGTTTTAATTCAACAGCTTCTTTTATATATGCCCTGATATCCATTCCGCTTGAACCTTCAGTAGCGTATGATGGCAATGGATTATTTGAATGATTAATAACACGAACCTTCATATAACAAATTATTTTTCGAGTAATACGGTGGCATAAGCAACCAGCCCTTCTTCTCTTCCCACAAAGCCCATCTGTTCTGTTGTTGTTGCTTTTACTGAAACAGCGTCTATATCCAGTTCAAGAATGGAAGCAATGGTTTCCTGCATCTGATTAATGAAAGGTTTTATTTTGGGAGCCTGCAAACAAAGTGTGCTGTCAACATTCACTACATGATAGCCTTTCTGCTTAATCTGATCAAACGAACGCTGCAGTAAAATCTTACTGTCGATGTTTTTAAATTCAGCAGAAGTATCAGGAAAATGCGTGCCAATATCACCTAATGCCAAAGCTCCCAGCATTGCATCACAGATGGCATGCAGTAACACATCAGCATCACTATGACCAACAGCTCCTTTATGATGCGGAATCTCCACACCACCGATAAATAATTTTCTTCCTTCTGCCAGTTGATGATAATCAACCCCTGTTCCAATTCTGAATGCCATAGTATGATAAAAAAAGCGAAGGTAAACTACCTCCGCCTTTTTCAAAATCTTTTATCTG
>JBEBHT010000176.1:0-8406 GCA_040081135.1 Lacibacter sp.
CTTCAACTCACCTGATTTCATTTCAGGGTTACTGATAATGGCTTCTTTGATGATCTCCACCTTATTATCCGAAACCAGTTTAAACACAGATATTTCACCATGCTTTACTGCATCTGCCAGATGCCCTTCAATAGTGCTGTTGGCGAAATTGCGGAGTTTGGCAATTTCTTCAACTGTTTTCCCTTCCTTATAATATTGCAATGAAACAGAAAACGAACTTACTTTATCAGTCTTTGGAACAGAAGATTCTTTCCGCTGCCTTTTTGGACTGGCTGCCTTTGCTTCAATATTTGTTTCAATATGATGCTCAATGCAATACCTCTCTACCATTTCAATGATCTCATCACCATACTTCTCAACCTTTGCCTTTCCAAAACCACTCAACATCATTAAATGATTTTTAGCAAGAGGAAGATACGTGCAGATTTCAGTCAGGCTGTTACTATTGGCCAGCATATATATCGGCAGATTATTTTCTTCACAAACCCGGTCTCTCCATTCTTTCAATTGAAAATACAGTTCTGCATGATTAATATTCGAAACTGTTTGCTTTTTATTACCTGCATAACTCGTAACCCGGAAATTGGGTATAGCAAGATTCAGTTTGTGTTTCAAAAAACCGGTAACAGAAAAAACTTCTTTCCCGTACTGTAATAAATAAGCAGAAGTATGAAGTGCAACACAAAGCGATTGCAGGTGTTCATTCACTTCATCAGCAGCTGTTTTAAGTTCTGTAATCAACGGATGCTGATTAACTGCTTGCTGTAATCCAGCAATACGTGGAAGAAAATACATCGTTGCATCCTGAATTCGTTTTTGCAAAGCCGGGTTTTGTTCAACAACTCCTTCCTCCTTTAATAATTCATGAATACGACCAATAAACTTTTGAGCAACAGTTTTCTCTGCTTCAAATTGCTGTAACAATTCCGCTATCCATACTTCAGCTTCTTCATTCAACTCATTTTTATGCTTGCTGATGTTTTGCTGTAATTGTTTGATGGCCGTTTCCGTTTGCCCGAATGAAAACAGATCTTCCAGTAAAAGCTGTGTAAATAATTTTCTCGCCTGTGCAAACCGCTCAGCTAAAGAACCCTTTGTTGTTAACGAATTTTGTCCGTTGAGTACATGCTGGTTATTGAAAATAACAGAAGGATTAATTTTCGACAGCAGGACAATTCCTTCAATACTTGTGCAACGGCTCAGTGCAACATATACCTGGCCGCTGCTGAAAGAAGCTCCGGCATCAATCATAACCTTATCAAAAGTCAATCCCTGACTTTTATGAATGGTGATGGCCCATGCCAATCGTAATGGGTACTGTTCAAATGTTCCCATCACTTCCTGTTCCAGTTTACCGTCACTTCTGTTCAATGTATAACGGGAGTTTTCCCAGGTCTCTTTCAGCACATGAATATCTTCTCCATCACTTGTAACAATGATCTCTGCATCATCCAGCGATTTTACAATACCAATCTTTCCGTTAAAGTATCTCTTTGCAATTGTATCGTTCTTTAGAAACATTACCTGTGCACCTTCTTTCAATACTAACTCTGCATCGGCAGGATAAGTATTCTCCGAAAACTCTCCTTCAATATCTGCTTTGTATGTAAAAGAAGAGGAAAATAGTTTTTGCAGCTGCTGACGGTTGATCAGTTCTGCCTGGTTGTTGTGTGATGTAAGTGTAATATATTTTTCATCGGCTAATGGTTGAAAACCGGGGATATACCGTTGATTCAGCTGATCGAAATCTTCCTGCTCAATCTGGTTGTTTCTTACTTTATTCAACAGCTCAACAAAGCTTTGTTCTTTCTGCCGGTAGATTTTATTCAATTCAATCAGCAACGGCATTTGTTCTTTAATCACAAGGCTGTCAAAAAAGAAACTCGATTGATAGTATTCCTGCAGAATACTCCATTCCTGGTTTTGTGCAACAGGAGGAAGCTGAAATAGATCACCGATAAAAAGTAACTGCACTCCGCCAAACGGAACATGATGCTGGTAACGTACACTTCTTAAAATTGTATCAATGGCATCCATCACATCGCAACGAACCATACTGATTTCATCAATCACCAGTAATTCCATTTTACGCAACAGGTGCAACCGCTGTTTGTTATACCTTATTTTAGAAAGCAATTCACTCTTGGCTGAGTTGGTTGGAATAAAGGGATGAAAGGGTAATTGAAACAGGCTGTGTAATGTAACACCACCTGCATTGATGGCAGCAACACCTGTTGGTGCAGCTACGATAATATTTTTGGAACAATGTTCCTTCAAATATTTCAGAAAAGTTGTCTTGCCTGTTCCTGCCTTGCCCGTAAGAAAAATACTTTCCTGCGTTTCGGTTACAAAACGGAAGGCCAGATCAAATATTTCGTTGCGCTCAACTGTCTGCATCTGATAAAGATAAAGTGATATAGGAAAACACCGGCGAATGAAAATACGGATTGCTCTTTCCAGACGCCGGTGTTAGAAATGCTAAGCTTTCACTTTTTCTCCCAGCAACAGCAACTCATTCACCTGCACTTCAGTACTGTATTTTTTATTCCCGTCTTTGTCTGTGTAATTTCTGTTTACCAGCTTTCCTTCAACCACTACTTCTTTTCCTTTGGTTAAATACTTTTCGGCAATCTCGGCCACTTTACCCCAGGCAATCATATTATGCCATTGTGTTTCGGTGACTTTCTCTCCTTTTGCGTTACGGTAGGTTTCGTTCGTAGCAATACTGAACTTTGCCATTTTTTTACCCCCATCTAATGTTCTTACTTCCGGTGCGTTGCCCAGGTTACCAATCAGTTGAACTTTGTTCTTAAGTGCGTACATGACTTTGAAATTTAATTGTTTTGAATTTTGTTATCTCAGCCAACCGTTGATGTTATTGCCGATTGACAACACAAAGATGACCCGGCACAAAAGCCTTATCCGGTTTTTATCCGTTTACTCCCGAAGCTAAACGTGTAAAAACGTTTGCACACGGATAAATAATTGTATATTGACCTCTCAAACACTTGCTATGACTGCATCTGACAGCAAAACCTGCCTGGCCTGTGGTAAAACGCTAAAAGGGCGTGTTGACAAAAAATTTTGCGATGATTACTGCCGGAACAGTTACAACAACCTGCAAAAAGCTAAGGGAATTCACAGCAGTTATGTGAGAAATATCAATAACACTTTGCTGAAAAACAGGAAGATCTTAGAAAGCATTCTTCCCGATGGAGAAGAAACAGCCAAAGCCAATAAAGACAAACTTCAGCGGCTGGGTTTTCACTTCAAATACCTCACACATCTTTACACAACTAAATCGGGAAAGACTTATTTCTATTGTTATGATTATGGGTACCTGCCTTTGGAAAATGATTGGTTCCTGGTTGTGAAAAAGAAAGAAGATTAACTTCGGACAACTCAATAAAAAAATTATGCAGCCAATTAATACAGCAATCTGTTCTTTTGGAATGAGTGGATGGGTGTTTCATGCTCCCTTCATCAGCACTCATCCCGGCTTTCGTTTTTATGCCGTTTGGGAAAGAAGTAAAAATCTGGCTCAGGAAAAATATCCTGATGTAAAAGTGTACCGCACTTTGGATGAGATGCTCGCTGATCAGTCTGTTGAATTAGTAGTGGTGAATACACCAAATGCTACTCATTACGATTATACCAAAAAGGCACTGCTTGCCGGTAAACATGTAATCTGTGAAAAACCATTCACTGTTACTGTTGTACAAGCTGAAGAATTAATTCAACTGGCAGCAAAGCAAAACAAACAATTATCTGTTTTCCAGAACCGCCGTTACGACAGTGATTACAGAACTATCAAAAAAGTACTTGAGGAAAAATTATTGGGCGATGTAGTTGAAGCAGAATTTCATTTCGACCGGTACAAAGAAGAACTGAGTCCAAAGCTCCACAAAGAAACACCGGCACCAGGAACAGGAAGTTTGTATGATCTCGGCTCACATTTAATTGACCAGACATTACAATTGTTTGGAATGCCACAGGCTGTATTTGCAGATATTGCGGCCATGCGTCCCATATCGCAAGTAGATGATTATTTTGAACTGTTGTTATATTATCCTTCCAGCCGTGTGCGCATTAAAGCAAGTTACCAGGTTCGTGAAGCATTGCCGGGCTATGTTATTCATGGAAGCAAAGGCACTTTCATCAAACCAAAAACAGATATGCAGGAAGCACAACTGCAGGCAGGGATGTTACCAACTGCAGATGGTTATGGTACAGAACCTGAATCAGAAAAAGGTTTACTGCATACAGAAATCAATGGAAAAGTCATTAAAGAATACATTCCCTCACTAAAAGGAAACTATACAGATTACTATGAAGGAATCTACCAGGCCATCCGCAACAATCAGCCGCTTCCTGTAACTGCTGAAGATGGAATGAAGGTGATTAAAATTATTGAAGCAGCTTTTCAGAGCAGTAAAGAAAGAAGAGTAATTGATCTGTAAACTTCTCCTTATTGTTTCCCGGTTATATCAATAACGGTTTCCGGGTTATAAGAATTGATCACTTTTAATTTCAATTGACTCTCTTCGAGTTTCATGGTCATTGTCCAATGATGTGGACTTTCAATATACCTCACAGTTATTTCCAGTGTCTGTTCATCAAGCCATCTGCAGCTGCCTGCCAGCTTGAAAGGATCTAATAATCCAAAATTTATCGGCGCAGGGCGCAAGAGATAAGGACCAACTAACTTGGTTTCTCCGAAACTCCATTCTTTAAAACCGAGTGGAATAAGATGTGTTTTCTTATCCTTTGTTTCAATCTGCAACGACCAGTTTTTTTTATTTTTCTGAATCGTCAGGTTCTTGAAATCAAATGCATTTTGGGTTAATGCAAATGTTGTGTTGAGTAAACTTTCATCTCCTTTTCGGATATGCGAAACAGGTGGATCGAGTTTTAACCGGTTTATTTTTTTCTTTAGCTGACGTAAGCTCTTTGGATCTGGATTTAATGCAGTTGATTTGAATGCCGGTAATAAATATTTCCAGATCATATTTAAATCATCCTGTAAATCGTGCGACTCAGATGTAATTACAACAACAGCATCCTGTTCAGGCATCACCACAATATATTGCCCAAATGCTCCATCAGCACGAAATGCATTATTGCGGCAGCGCCAAAACTGGTATCCATATCCCTGTAACCAATCAGAAGAATCTTTTTTCTCCTGTGTAGCATCAGGGTTCTGTTCAATCTGTTTAGCAGTTGCTTCTTTTATCCAATCAGCAGAAAGAATTTGTTTGCCATTAAACTGACCCTGATTCAAATAAAGCAAACCCAGCTTGGCCATATCTTCTGTCTTTACACGAATGCCCCATCCTCCTGTATTGATTCCTTTGTAATTCGTTTCCCAGTCAATCCCTGAAATTCCAAGCGGTGAAAATAATCTTGGTTGCAGGTAATCCATTACTGACTGCCCTGTCACTTTTTGTACAATTGCCGATAACATATAAGTAGCTAACGTATTATATAAAAATTTTGTTCCCGGAACGTTTGCAATGGGTATTTCAAAAAATCCTTTGGCCCAGTCTGCCTGCATAAACACCCGTTCAAACATTTCCTTCTCATGACCCACAGACATAGTAAGGAGATCCTTCACTTTTAAGTCGGCCAGATATGGCTTTGATGACAGGCTTGCATATTCAGGAAAAAAGGAAATCACTTTATCGTTCACAGAAAGTTTCTTTTCATCAACCGCAAAACCAATGGCAGTGGAGGTCCAGCTTTTACTCACTGAATACATTGAATGTTTCAGATCGGCCCGGTAAGGCGACCACCATCCTTCTGTAATTACTTTTCCATGGCGGATGATCATTACCGAATGTAATTCATGTTTCTTTGTTTGATAGGCATCAATGAACCGTATAATGGCTGCCGAAGAAACACCTTCTTCTTCTGGTGTACTTCTGAGAATTGATTGTGCAAATCCGGTAATGACAAAGAGGAGCAGGAAAAAGATGGAAGCAACTTTTTTCATATCTGGTAATATATGCTCTAAAATAACCAATTCTGTGAATGCCTGAAAGATTAGAAGTTATCAGCTTCTTTCATCAGGTTTGAAAATCTATAAAATCCTTCTATCTCCTGCGCTTATATCAATCATTCAGCAATCTTCTCAGCCCGTCAAAATCGAATTTCTCAACAAATGTATTCATGATCGCATCTGAAAAAACTTCTCCCGCCTTGAACCGGAACTGCACTTTAAAGAACAGTGGTTTGGCTGGCTGGTTAGCCGATTGCTTTACCAGTTCAGGGTTCCATTTGTAGACAGTTTCAGCCAGTGGCCCGGTATAGAAGCTGTTGAAATTGAAACAATCCTTTGTGGTTTTATTGAAGCAGTCGTAATTACCAGGGTCAAGCGTTGCGGCTGTTTGCAGCCAGTTGCTCGATTCGGTTTTAAGGACTTGTTCCACTTGCTGTTTTTTCAAGTTGATGATGCTCGCCAGTTCCCGCAGTTTTATTTCGAATTGCTCTTTATCTTCTTTGTGTGAGTTGTACATGGCTTTATTGCCTGATTTTTCATACTCTTCCATGTATCGCTTAGCCTCAGCCAGTCTTGCCGTGTAATTTGCAGAAAGGAAATTATTTTCCCGTTCGTAAAATTCAAGTAAGCTATTCAGATATTCTTTGCGGGTAACCACAGATAATAACTGTGTACCGGGTTTGGTAATATACCAGTTGTAGTACACATCGGTATGTGCTGTAAAGTTATTTCCCTGGTGATTTACCGTATAACCATTACCGCTGCTTATTTTGTCTGCCTCTGTGTCTTTTAAAATGAAATACCGGAACAGGGAAATATAGGAACTGCCGTATTTTTTATTGTCTTCATAAAAAAACACTTCATTATACCGATCGGGCATACGAAGCATTTCTTTAAAGGGTGTATTCGCATTGATCGTAAAATCAACCGTGTATTCGGAGCTGTTTAGCTTGCTCCCATTTACACATACATGCTGATAGAAGCCGATTTTATATTGGTATTCCTGATGCTTATATAAATCCAGCTTCTCACTTTCTCTGATACTGAACCAGGATTTTGCCTCTCCGCCTTTCAACACAAACCTCTTCTTACAAAGGTTCTCAGCTGCGATGAGTATTTTCATGCCCACTGGTTTTTCGGTGACAGAAAAGGTTCCTCCCCCAATTGGTGTTTTTGTATGATCCTGCAGGCTGCCGGGGATAGAAAGCAGATCATTAGTGGTATTGCAATTTTGAGCCTTCAGGTTGGCAGCCGGTAAAACCAACAAAAGGGTCGTGAGGAAATGCAGAGCGTTACGTTTCATGGTCAGAATATTTTTTGCAAATATGGCGGATAGATGTGGTTGGCGGATTCCATGAAAAAAGGGATTTCTATCCCTGTATTCCTGTTTCAAGAACCATGAACTCTTTATGAAAAGTTTCATTGCATGTAAAATAGTAAACTCGGTGAATGGCTGTAAGCTTAAGAACAATTTGCTTCTTTAGCCAGATTGAAAAAGCAAAAAGCCCACGCATGCGTGGGCTTTTTGCTTTTAAGTGGTGTGGGCCGGGATCGAACCGGCGACACAAGGATTTTCAGTCCTTTGCTCTACCGACTGAGCTACCGCACCATTCCTGAAACACATCACTCCGGTAAGTGGAAGCTACCTTCATTTTTGTGCTTCGGGGTTGCAAATATAAAGGTATCAGGCTAAAATCTGAAATCAATCTCAATTATTATCTGCCTGAAGCTCTTTGTGTTTTCTAACATCTATTAGTTAAAAGTTGACAGCTTCCTCCTCTACATTCCAAATTCACTCAAAAACTTGATCCGCATGATCTTCAGCTGCTCCCAGCTGTAGCCTCCGTCTTCCAGTTCCTGTTGAGCAATCTTCAGATCGCTGGTACTGCAGGTTTTAAAATAATCAATGATTTCTTCCTGCTCATATTCATCCAGCCATTCGTCAATGGCATAATCAAGCCGCAATTTGGTGCCGCTGGCGGCAATAGTTTCCATTTCTTCCAGCATTTCATCCATTTTCCAGCCTTTGTTTTTGGCAATGGTTTCTAACGGAATCCGTTTATCTACATTTTGTATCAGGAATACTTTGTTACCGCTCTTATTCACCACGCTCTTCATCACAAAATCATCGGGCTTTTCTACCTCATTTTCCTCCACATATTTTGCAATAAGTTCCACAAAAGGTTTACCGTAACGGATTGCTTTCCCTTTGCTTACCCCCTGGCATTTTTCCAGTTCTTCTAATGTGGTTGGATAAAGCGTGGCCATATCCTGTAAAGAATTCTCTAAGAAAATAACAAAGGGAGGTAATGCTTTTTTCTTCGCTTCTTTATGCCGCAGCTCTTTGAGCATCTCAAACAATTTCTCATCTGTTGCTGCGCCTGTATTGCCTGTTTCAGTTCCTTCAT